>CAIWRE010000080.1 GCA_903914985.1 uncultured beta proteobacterium
CGCGTGCCCGGCGGATCGGTTGAAGGTGGCGGCATCAGCCGTGGCGAGATCGACGCGTACACCGAGTTCGTCAAGATTTACGGCGCCAAGGGCCTGGCCTACATCCGCGTCAACGACATCACCAAGGGTAGGGACGGTCTGCAAAGCCCCATCGTTAAAAACATCCACGACAAGGCGATTGCCGAAGTGCTGGCCCGCACCGGCGCCCAGGACGGTGACCTGATTTTCTTTGGTGCAGACAAAGAAAAAATCGTCAACGACGCGATTGGCGCACTGCGTCTGAAAATCGGCCACAGCGAGTTCGGCAAAAAGAACGGCCTGTTCGAAGCCGGCTGGCGCCCCATGTGGGTGGTGGACTTCCCGATGTTCGAGTACGACGAAGAAGCGCAGCGTTACACCGCTACCCACCACCCCTTTACGGCGCCTAAAGACGGCCACGAGGACTGGATGGTCACGGCCCCCGAGAAGTGCATCTCCAAGGGCTACGACATGGTGCTCAACGGCTGGGAAATGGGTGGCGGCTCGGTGCGTATCCACCGCGCCGACGTGCAGCAAAATGTGTTCGACGCCCTCAAGATCACGCCCGACGAGGCCCAGCTCAAGTTCGGCTTCCTGCTGGACGCCCTGCAGTACGGTGCGCCTCCGCACGGTGGCCTGGCCTTCGGTCTGGACCGCATCGTGACGCTGATGACCGGCGCCGAGTCGATCCGCGACGTGATTGCTTTCCCCAAGACCCAGCGCGCCCAGTGCTTGCTCACGCAAGCACCCAGCCCGGTCGATGAAAAGCAGCTGCGCGAGCTGCACATTCGTCTGCGGACCGTGGAAGCGCCCAAGGCGACCGCTTAAACCGAAGCTGCCTCCACGATCGCCGCCACTGTGTCGGCGGTCACAGCGGACAAGGTCCAGCCCAGGTGGCCGTGGCCGGTGTTGTAGAACACCTTAGGGTCCTCACCGCGACCCACGCGCGGCAGCATGTCGGGCATCATGGGCCGCAGGCCCGCCCACGGAATCACATCCTCGGTGCGCACACCGGGAAAGCACTGCGCCACCCAGTCCGTCAGCGGGCGGATACGGTCGGCGCGAATGTCGCGGTTAAAGCCGTTGAACTCCGCTGTTCCCGCCACCCGCAAGCGGTCGGCGCCCAGGCGGCTGCTCACCAGCTTGGTTTCGTCGTCCAGCAGGCTGACCTGCGGTGCGCTCAAACGGCTTTGCTCGTCGTCCAGGTTCACGGTGATGGAGTAACCCTTGACCGGGTAAACATTCACCCGGTCACCCAGCTGGGCCGCAATGGCGCGGCTTGCGGTGCCTGCGCATACCACCACGCCGTCAAAGCTGCGCTGCACGGCGAGGCCATCCGCCATGCTGGTGATGTGCACTTGTGTACCGTCACGGCGCACGCTTTGCACCTCTTGCTCATACAAGCACTCCACCCCCTGGCGAACCGCCGCTGCGGCCATGCCCATGGTGAATTTGTGGATGTCGCCGGTGGCGTCGCTTTCGGTGAAGTAGCCGCCGTAATAGGTGCCCGCCAGCGTGGGTTCGATGGCTTTCATTTCGGCCGGTGTCACCGCACGGCGATCCAGCCCCCCTTGGGCCAGCAGTTTGGAGACCCGTCCGGCATGGTCAAACCCCGCTTTGTCGCGGTAGATATGCAAAATGCCGCGCTCCTCCAGGTCAAAGTCAACGTTCTCTTTGGCGGCCCAGGCAAACAGGTGTTCGCGCGCCGCGATCGCCATGCGTGCCGTGGCTACGGTGTTGCGCTCGTAGTGGGGAATGTTGCCAATGAATTCGGCAAACCAAGACAGCTTGTGCCAGCTGGGTTTGGGGTTGACCAGGAGGGGCGCGTCGGGACGCCAGATCCACTTCAGGCCTTTGAACACCGTGCCGAAGTGGTTCCACACCTCGGCGTTCGAGGCTGACAGCTGGCCGCCGTTGGCAAACGAGGTTTCCATCGCGGCATAGCGGTGGCGCTCAAGCAGGGTGACAGAAAAGCCGCGCAAAGCCAAGGCATAGGCGGTGGTGACGCCGGTAATACCGCCGCCGATAACTGCAATCGTTTTCATGGTGAAGAGTCCAAAACGCCGATAGAAGGGGTTTGCGTGCGCGGATCGGCACTGCAAACGCCCCCTCTGTTTTGGACCTGAGAGATTCATCGGCACTGCGCTTGCGGGCGCGGTGCGACTTGCTCCTTCGGTGCAGCCGAACGACGTGAGGTTCGGACGCTCTTCAGAGATCAAGGTGGTGCCGGTCCTTTTGCCTGAGAGTTTCCGGGGCGGTTGCTCCTTCGGCGCCAACCCAAGCCTGCGCGGCATGGTCGGTCTCTCCCGGCACCACTGGCAATATGCCAGTCTGATCGGATCGCAAAAAAGGTTTTTTCACCCTGCTTCGCGATCCATGTCAATTGTCCCACGAAAATTTGGAACCGCTGCTGATGGAGTCGCAACCGGTGAAGCCAGGGATGCACAATGCCGCAACCTGCTTTTCCGCTATGCCAATGAAGACTCAAAATTCCCAAGTCCTGCGCGTGGTGACCTACAACATCCACAAAGGCGTGCGCGGGGTGGGGGCGGGGCGCCGGCTGGAGATTCACAACCTGGGACACGCCATTGCACGCTTTGGTGCCGATTTGGTGTGTTTGCAGGAGGTGCGCAAGCTGCACCGGGGCGAAGAAAAGTTTTTTGCCCATTGGCCCAATGCGCCGCAAGCAGACTTTCTGGCGCCCGAAGGCTATACCGCCGTCTACCGTACCAATGCCATCACCAAGCACGGCGAGCATGGCAATGCCTTGCTCAGCCGCTGGCCGGTGCTGGCGCACCGCCATGAGGACATGTCGGACCACCGGTTTGAGCAACGCGGCTTGCTGCATTCGGAAGTGACCCTGCATGGGCAAACAGTGCACGTGCTGGTGGTGCACCTGGGCCTGTTGCGCGCGAGCCGCGTGCGCCAGTTGCAGCAGCTGTGCCGTTATGTAGAGCGTGACATTGCACCCGATGCACCGGTGCTCGTCGCTGGAGACTTCAATGAATGGGGGCCGATGCTGGAGCGCGAACTCGCGGGTGTGGGCTTGTCCACTCTGCGCAAGGCAGGCTGCGCAACTTTTCCCTCGCGCTTGCCCTTGTTGCAGCTGGACCATGTGTTTTCCCGTGGTCTGCACGCACTGCGATTGGAGGTGCCGCGCGGCGCGCAGTGGGCCAAGTTGTCCGACCACTTGCCCTTGATTGCAGAGTTTGAGCTGCCTCCTGCGGGTTGAACATGCGCACTGCCCATTTCAATCACCACCAGCGGGTGCACTTGTTGCAAGGTGCGGTGGAGTTGTTTGCTGCCGTCATTGCCGCGGTGGACGCCAGCGTGACCGAAGTGCGCCTGGAGACCTACATCTTCCATTTCGACGCACAGGGCCAGCGCGTGGCAGATGCATTGGTGCGTGCGGCAGAGCGGGGGGTGTCGGTGTATCTGGTGGTGGACGGGATAGGCACGCCACCCCTGCCACCCGAATGGGAGCGTCGCTTGGATGCGGCGGGCGTGCAATGGCACCGGTATTTGCCCTTGGGCTACTTTGGGGTGTTTCGCCCTGGACGCTGGCGCCGTTTGCACCGCAAGCTGTGTGTGATCGATGATGCCGTGGCATTTTGCGGTGGCATCAACGTGCTCGATGATTGGGTCGATCCGCACTACGGTGCACTGTCCTCGCCGCGATTCGACTTTGCGGTGCAGGTGCACGGCGCACTGGCGCTCGAAGTCAAGCAGGCGATGGAGCAGTTTTGGGCTCGTTTGGAGCTGTCCCGCCATGTCGAGAGCCTGCGCTCGCCAAGGACCCGTCGGTTGCTCCTGCAAGCAGCCCCCCACCCTGTGTTGCCGCATGGGGTGCCACACCCTCATGCCCATGCGCCCGGCGAAAGCGTGTGGGCTGCGCTGGTGCTGCGCGACAACCTGCTGCATCGCAGCCGCATTGAAAAGGTGTACCGCAAAGCCATTGCCGATGCGCGCCATGAAGTGTGGATTGCCAGTGCCTACTTCGTGCCGGGACGCAAACTGCGCCGCGCACTCGTACACGCCGCTCAACGCGGTGTGCGGGTGCGCGTGTTGCTGCAGGGCCGCTACGAGTACTTTATGCAATACCACGGCGCTCGAACAGTCTATGGCGAGTTGATGCAAGCGGGTGTCGAGATTTATGAGTACACGGGCGGCTTTTTGCACGCCAAAGTGGCCGTGGTGGACCAGCGATGGGCGACCGTGGGTTCGTCCAATCTGGATCCCTTGAGCCTGCTGCTGGCGCGCGAAGCCAACGTCGTGGTGCGCGATGGTCCGTTCGCCAAACTTCTGCGCGAGCGCCTGTTGCAAGCAATGCAACAGCAATCAACCCGTGTGGATTCAGAGGCCTACGCCCACCGCAGCCGCTGGCAGCGCAGCATGGACCTTTTGGCCTTGGGTGTGATGCGCATCGTCTTGTTTTTGATCGGACGCAGCTATTGATTTACGGCCCTGTTACACGGCCTGTCCCAGCCCTTAGGGGTATTCAAACGCTGGTAATATGACCCGCTGACATGCAAATCACTATAAGTTATGACTTCATCTGAAGACGATATCGGAACCCCGGTTTCCGTCAAAATCCGAGAGCGCATCGTGGCGGCGCGCAAACGATTTAACGCCAACGACAACATCTCGGAGTTTGTTCAGCCCGATGAACTCGGTGCTTTGCTCGACGAAGTCGAAGGCAAGATGCAGGGCGTGCTCGACAGCCTGGTGATTGATACCGACAACGACCACAACACCAGCAACACCGCCCGCCGGGTCGCCAAGATGTACCTCAACGAGGTATTTCGAGGCCGCTATGTTGCGCCACCGGCGATTACCGAATTTCCTAACGCTGAGCATTTGAATGAGCTCATGATCGTGGGGCCCATCACGGTGCGCAGCGCTTGCAGCCACCACTTTTGCCCGGTCATCGGTCAAATCTGGATCGGCGTGCTGCCCAACGAGCACACCAATGTGATTGGCCTGAGCAAATACGCGCGCCTGGCCGAGTGGGTGATGGGTCGTCCTCAAATTCAAGAAGAAGCCGTGGTGCAACTTGCGGACCTGATTCAAGAGAAAACCCAGCCCGATGGCCTGGCCATCGTGATGGAGGCCAGTCACTTTTGCATGTCCTGGCGTGGCGTCAAAGACATGGACAGCAAAATGATCAACTCTGTCATGCGCGGCGCTTTCCTTAAAGACCCCAATCTGCGCCGGGAGTTTCTGGCGCTTCTCCCCAAGAAAGGCTGATCCATGCTCGTTCGTTTGCTTTATGCCAGCCGCGCCGTGGACCCCGCAGCAGTGGCGATTGATGAAATCCTGGCCAAATCGCGTCAGGGAAATCCCAGCTCCGGCATCACCGGCATCCTTTGCTATGGCGGCGGCATCTTTTTGCAGGCTATCGAAGGCGGTCGCAATGCGGTGAGCGAGCTGTATGGCCATATTCAGCGCGACTCGCGCCACAAAGACGTGGTGCTGATGCACTACGAAGAAATCGCCGAGCGTCGCTTCAGCGGTTGGACCATGGGGCAGGTCAATATGTCCAAGATCAACACAAGCATCTTGCTCAAATATGCGGAACGGCCTGAGCTCGACCCCTACAGCGTGTCCGGCAAAGTGTCGCTGGCGCTCCTGGAAGAGTTGATGGCTACAGCCTCCATCATCGGACGCGCCTAAATTCCTCCCCGAATTGAGACGGACGCGGCGGGGAGGCAAGCCCCGTTGCTGGGATGCGATTTCTCCAGCGCCCCAAGCCGACGCAAGCACATCATGCTGGCCTGGGGCCAGTGCGACGGGCAACGCGTTCGCGTCACGCAGTTGCAAGCTTTCTCCAGCCTTCCCGATTTATTGACCGGTCTAAGAAGCGCGCCGCACTGGGTGGGGGGCTTCGACTTGCCGTTTGGCCTTCCACGCGAATTGATCCAAACCTTAGGTTGGCCAATGCAATGGCAAGACTGCATCCGCCATTACGCATCACTCACCCGCGCCGACATCCGTGCCCAATTTGCGGCGTTTTGCGATGCGCGCCCCGTGGGCAACAAGTTTGCTCACCGCGCGACCGATGGGCCCGCTGGTTCGAGTTCATCGATGAAGTGGGTCAATCCGCCTGTGGCCTTCATGCTGCACGCGGGTGTGCCACTGCTGTTGGAATCTGACGCATATTTCCCGGGCTTGCAGCCCGCACCGACTCAGGTCAGTCGCGTCGCGCTGGAAGCCTATCCCGGTATGTTGGCGCGCGAGGTTTTGGGCAATCGTAGCTACAAAAGCGACGACCGCGCCAAACAGACTCCCGAGCGCCTGATTGCGCGCAAAGACCTGGTCAATGCGCTTGAGTTGGGACAGACGCGATGGAAACTGCGCCTTCACCTCAGCCACGCCCAGCGTGACGCGCTGGTGGCCGATGCCAGTGGCGACACACTGGACGCCGTTTTGTGCCTGGTGCAAGCCGCCTGGGCGCAACAGCGCAACTCACAAGGCGACGCACTCTACGGATTGCCAGAGAGCTTAGACCCACTGGAGGGATGGATTGTGGGCGCTTGATGTGGAAATTAAATGCTTTTTTGGCGACGGTACCCCGTGTAAAACGCATTTTTCGTATTTAAAAGTGTGATAATCGTTACTCATTTAACTACCAAGGGGTCTGTATGAAACGTGCCGTTCTTTGTGTTTTTTGTTGTCTCAGCATCGGATTGGTTTTGACAGCCTGCGGTGGTGGGGGTGGCAGCGATTCAACGCCCAATAAGCTAACTGTCGTTGGTTCCGGTTCTTGATATCCCTGAGCTATTCATAAGGAGACATCTATGCGAATTCTGAAGCTTCTCGGTCTTGGGGTGTTTTTTCTGGGTTCGAGCGCGATGGCGTTCACCAACGCCAGCTCACTTAAATTGCAGGTGTATTCGGTCATGCTGTCCACGAGCCCGATGTGTACCAGCCCCGTCACTGTCTTTTCGAATACGACGCCTACCGAAGTTGATTTCATGGCAACGCCAACGCTCGGTGGTGGCAATCCAGCGGATGGAACCTACCCCTGCGTCATTATCAAAATGCTGGATGGGATCAAGTTCAAACCCAGCGCCACCACCGGGTCCTGCACTGCGAACCAGGAATACACCGACAGCGTATGCCAAGCCTCTGAGCAGACCAACGCACCGGATTCTTCGACGCCTTTTAGCTGTACATCTGGCGCCACTGACGTGGTTTACCTGTACATTACCACCGATAAAACAAATCCGGGTGGCGGACACGCCTTTGAGCAACCCACGTCAAGCAGCGCCCATGCCTATGGTGTTCCATTGACCACGCCTTTGGTTGTTTCGGGCCCCACCCGTTCCAAGTTTGTCGTCAGAGCTACCAACAGTGTGGACGGCTCCAACCCGACGTGCGGCATGAATGCGCCGACTTTTGATTTTCAGCGATTACCCTGAGCGCCAAGAGGTAATGGCCTGCGCACTCGGTGTATAACCCGCACCGATTCAACACAAATTTCAAGGAACAAGCATGGGTGCGCAGTGGAAAGCAAAAGGCAAGGAACTTGCCGCAAACGCCAAAGGCCGGGCCTTTGGCAAGTTGGCCAAGGACATCATGCTGGCCGCCCGTAACGGAGCGGACCCGGCATCCAACGCCCGGCTGCGACTGGTGGTCGAGCAAGCCCGCAAAATCTCCATGCCCAAAGATACCCTGGACCGGGCCATCAAAAAAGGTGCGGGTTTGACCGGAGAGGCGGTGAATTTCGAACATGTGATTTATGAGGGGTTCGCGCCCCATCAGGTGCCGCTGATGGTGGAGTGCCTGACGGACAACGTGAACCGCACCGCCCCCGAGATGCGGGTGCTGTTTCGCAAAGGCCAGCTAGGCACCTCCGGCTCGGTGTCTTGGGATTTTGACCATGTGGGCATGATTGAGGCCGAAGCCGCTGTCGCGGGTGCAGATGCAGAAGTGGCTGCCATAGAGGCCGGCGCGCAGGATTTTGAGTCGGCCGATGAAAGCGGTGTGTGCGTATTTCTGACAGATCCGACGGACCTTGATCTGGTGAGCCGTGCGTTGCCGGCACACGGCTTCACCGTATTGTCGGCTAAGCTGGGCTACAAGCCGAAAAACCCGGTCGACCCTGCCAATCTGAGCCCAGAGCACCTGGAGGAGGTTGAGGCCTTTTTGGCCGCTATTGATGCCAATGATGACGTTCAAAACGTTTATGTCGGCCTGGCAGGTTAAGGCGCTCCCTTCATCTGAATACCAAGTGTCTCCTGCATAATGGCTGGCGTTTGTCGCTATAGCCTATTCCCTTCGAAACATGTCCTTTCATTCCCTGCGCCTTTGTCTGACCACCGTGCTGATGTCTATGCTTGTCGCGGCCTGCGGCGGCGGCGATGCGGGTTCAGCGCCACCACCTACTGATCTGGTGGTCACCGCAGGCAACGGACAAGTGACCATGCAGTGGACACCGGTTGCCGGGGTGGAGTATTGGGTGATGTACGCGCCTACGAACCAACCCATCAATATCAAATCGCCTCCCGGAGTGCATTACTGGTTGAACAATGTCACATCCCCCTTGGTGATACCGGGGTTGACGAATGGACAACCCTATTCTTTCGCCATGAATGCCCGTGTCAATGGTGGAAAGGGCGGGACTCAGACACCTTCGATCACCAAGACACCGCGCCTGGGCGGAAATACCTGGTCGCCGGGTTTGGGATTGGATTCGGGCAAGGATTTCAGAGGCTTGGCTTACGGCGCGGCAGCGGATAACACGCTCGACTACATCGCTGTAGGCAGTGGTGGCGCAATTTTTAAAAGCCGCTACGTGAATACCGACAATGTATTGACCTGGTCCAGCGCTGCGTCGGGCCTGTCGGTGGACTTCAATGCGGCGACCTATGCCTCCGGCAAATTCATCGCCGTCGGTTCCGGTACCAGCAACAATGTGGTTTCCAGTGCCGACCTGCTCAACTGGGCTCCTGCAAGCACGGCGATAGCCACGAGATTGAATGCCGTGGCTACAGACGGAGTGACCGTCGTGGCGGTGGGAGATGGCGGGAAAATTTACCGCACCACCGATGGTTTGACGTGGAACGATGTCTCTGCCAGCGGTATCAATGACCACTTGCAGGGCGTCTCCTACCTCTCCAGCGGCAATTGGGTGGCGGTTGGCAGCAATGGAGCTTTGCTTCTCAGTAGCGATGGCACCAGCTGGAGTCGCAGTACTGCAACGCTGCCAGTGTCGCTTAGAACGGCGACCTTGCGCTCAGTCGCGGCTGTCGGCGCGACGTGGGTCATTGTTGGAGACGCCGGGGCCGTGATGACCAGCACCAACAGCGGCGCGAATTGGACCGACTATTCCTCGTCCATTGTGGGGTTCCCCAATTTCTACGCCGTCAATGGTTCGTCGACAACGTACAGCTCGCTGACGCAATTCCTCATCGTTGGTGCGTCGGGAGCGGTGTATTCCAGCCCGAACGGAACGGCGTGGACGCAGCAGGCTGCAGGCATCACTGATGATCTGTATGGATTGTTAGGGTCGGCGACGCAGTACTTTGCTGTGGGTGCCGCCGGTACATCCTATACCTCTAAATAGGGGGCATGGCAGGCCGTTCACCGCGGCCGCTACGACAAGTACAAGTCGCGGTTTAGCGCGCAGAGCAGACGCTGCAAGCGGCCTTGCGTCCCATGCGTACCTGGGTCCACTCCATGCTACGGCCGTCTAGCATGAGCATGCGCCCCGTAAGCGGCTGGCCAATCCCTGCAATGAGTTTGAGCGCTTCGGCGGCTTGCATGGCACCAATAATGCCCACCAGTGGCGCAAAGACGCCCATGGTCGCGCAGCGGGTTTCCTCTGGCACAACTTGCGGGTCAAACACGCAGGCGTAGCAGGGACAGGCTGCGTCCCGCGGGTCATGAACTGTGATTTGGCCGTCCATTTGGATGGCAGAGCCTGACACCAAGGGCTTTCTGTGGCGCACACAAGCGGCATTGACGGCTTGGCGTGTGACGAAGTTGTCACAGCAGTCCAGCACCACGTCAGCTTTGGCAACCAAATCGTCCAAATGCTGTGCGTCGGCGCGCATTGCCAGCGCGGACACTTCGGTGTTCGGGTTCAAGGCCTGCAAGGCCGACCGGATGGACTCCACTTTCAACATACCTACCCGGTCCGTGGTGTGGGCGATTTGTCGCTGAAGGTTGGTCAGGTCCACTGTGTCATGGTCGACCAGCGTGATGTGACCTACCCCGGCGCACGCCAGGTACATCGCTGCCGGTGAACCCAGACCGCCGGCACCAATCACCAGCGCGCGGCTTTGCAAAAAACGGGTCTGGCCTTCAAAGCCAATGTCATCCAGCAGGATGTGGCGCGAATAGCGCAGCAATTCCTCGTCGCTCAAGCTGCGCCCTTCCATGGCGCGGTCAGTCTTCTTTGACTTCGGCCTTGCGTTCGGTCAGCGTTTTGCTGACCAAGACCGGTTGGCCCTTGAGCTGCTTGATGGCTTGTGCCAATTGGAAGTCTTTTTCGCTTCCAAACTCAGGGGCTTTGCGATCTGCCACCGGCTTGCGCGACTCTTCTTCCAGGCGTTTCAGCGCTTCCTCGCGGGCCTTCTCACGCGCTTCGTCTTTTACTTCGGCACCTTGTCCGCTGGCCAGGTGTTTTTCCAGGTCGGCTTCGCGGGTGCGCAGGGCGGCAAAGGGGCTGCCTTCTTCCGTCTCGTCCACCATGACGTTGGGAACAATGCCCTTGGCCTGAATGGATTTTCCGCTGGGGGTGTAATAGCGCGAGGTGGTAATTTTCAGACCGGTATCTGCGCCCAGGGGGCGGAAAGTCTGCACCGATCCTTTGCCAAAGGTCTGGCTGCCCATGATGGTGGCACGTGCATGGTCTTGCAAGGCACCGGCTACGATTTCACTGGCCGACGCAGAGCCTTCGTTCACCAGGACCACAAGGTCTACTTTCTTGATCGCGGCGGGCAGTCCTTTCAAAGGGTCGGAGCCGGCGCGACCCTGGTAGTCGCCCACCGCCGCCCGCAATGTTTGTTTGCTGTCCGGAGTCTGGCCCTTGGTCGATACCACCGTCACGTTTTCCGGCAGGAATGCTGCCGAGATCGCCACGGCGGCGTTGAGCAAGCCACCGGGGTCGTTGCGCAAGTCGAGCACCAAGCCTTTGATTTTCGGATCTTGTTTGTAGATTTCGTTGACTTTTTTCACGAAGTCTTCGACCGTGCGTTCCTGGAACTGGCTGACCCGCACCCAGCCGTAGCCGGGCTCAATCAACTTGCCACGTACGGACTGCTGCTTGATCTCTTCGCGGATGATGGTGACCGGGAAGGTGCGGTTTTCGTCTTTGCGGAAAATCGTCAGGATCACTTTGGTTGCGGGCTCACCACGCATGCGCTTGACCGCTTCGTTCAGACTCAGGCCCTTGACAGCCGTGTCGTCAATTTTGGTGATCAGGTCATTGGTTTTAATGCCTGCGCGAAAGGCGGGTGATCCCTCAATCGGGCTCACCACCTTCACCAGGCCGTCTTCCTGCGTAATCTCGATGCCAACGCCGACGAAGCGCCCTGCGGTGCCCTCGCGGAATTCTTTGAACGATTTTTTGTCAAAGTACACCGAGTGCGGGTCCAGGCTCGAGACCATGCCGGAGATGGCGTCCGTAATCAGTTTTTTCTCGTCCACCGGCTCCACGTAGTCGCTCTTGATCAGACCAAACACGGTGGAGAGTTGCTGCAGCTCTTCCAAGGGAAGTGGTGCATAGGTGCTGCGCGCCACCGTTTGCAAGGACACGGTGCACATCGCTCCGGCAACGACGCCGAGCGAAATCCATCCTGCAATTTTCAGTTTTTGACCCATACAGCTTCCATTAGATCGTCATTGGTGGTGATAGGCACCGGGGTTTACGCAACTTTGCCTTGTGCGGCCACAGCCTGGGCCGCCCGCTCTGCCGCCGCTGCATCGCCGAGATAGTAGTGGGTAATCGGTTTGAGGTTGGCATCGAGCTCGTATACCAAGGGAATGCCATTGGGTATGTTCAGGCCCACGATGTCTTCATCCGAGATGTCGTCCAGGTATTTCACCAGCGCGCGGATCGAGTTGCCGTGCGCAGCTACCACCAGGCGTTTGCCGGCCCGCAGACCGGGCGCCAAGGCTTCGTTCCAAAAAGGCAGCACCCGCGCCACCGTGTCTTTGAGACATTCAGTCAAGGGCACCTGGTGTTGCTGCAGCTTGGCGTAGCGGGGGTCGGCGCGCTCGCATCGGGGATCGTCCACGGCCAGGGTAGGCGGCGGCGTGTCGTAGCTGCGTCGCCAGACCAACACCTGGTCGTCGCCGTATTGTTTGGCGACTTCCGCCTTGTTCAGGCCCTGCAGTGCGCCGTAATGGCGCTCGTTCAGGCGCCAGGAGTGCACCACCGGCAACCAGGTACGGTCCATCGCGTCCAAGCAGTGCCACAGGGTGTGGGTGGCCCGCTTGAGGACGCTGGTGTAAGCAACGTCAAATTCATAGCCTTCGCTTTTGAGCAATCGGCCTGCATTTTTGGCCTGCTCAATGCCCAGTGGCGTGAGCTCGACATCGGTCCACCCCGTGAATCGATTTTCAAGATTCCAGGTGGATTCGCCGTGGCGGATCAAAACAAGTTTGTACATGTGAGGTGAGCGAAGGAAAAATTCGGGACGCCAGAGCAGGGGCAATGAGAGGTCGGTCTGCAGGGGAACAGGCCCGCATTCTAAAATGCGGCGACCAAACCCTAAAAACTGCCAAGGAAACTGAGTGAAATTTATTATCGATAACTGGACGCTGATCGCATTGGCCGTCATTTCCGGCGGATTGCTGCTGGTACCTGTGCTGCAGGGCGCTGTCGCTACCGGATTGGGCGCCAATGATGCAGTCCAACTCATCAACCGCGAAAAAGCAGTTGTCATTGACGTGTGCGAGCCCAATGAGTTTGCCGAGGGTCACATTGTGGGTTCCAAAAATATTCCCTTGGGTGAGCTCGAAACCAAGCTGGCTGGCGCAGTGAAGAACAAGAAACTGCCACTGATCCTGGTTTGCCAGTCTGGCGCTCGGTCTGGACGTGCGGTGGCCAAGGCGACCGCCTTGGGATTTGAGCAAGTGCATTCCTTGGGTGGCGGTCTGGCTGCCTGGCGCGCAGCCAACTTGCCGGTCGAAAAGGCCTGAGCGCACGCACTTCTCATCCGCCCCCTCATCAGCGAAAAATTGCCCATGCAAACTGTGAAGATGTACACCACCGGCGTATGCCCCTACTGCATACAAGCCAAGCGCCTGCTCAAGTCCAAAGGTGTCGAGCAGATTGAAGAAATCCGCATTGACGTCAACCCGCAAGAGCGCGCCACCATGATGGAAATTACCGGCAGACGCACCGTGCCGCAAATTATTGTTGGTAGCACGCATGTCGGTGGGTTTGACGACCTGGCCGCACTCGACGGTCGTGGCGCACTGGTGCCTTTGTTGTCCGGTGCCTGAACTTTCGCATAGCCTCCCTTTGAGAGGGGTGGTGCTGACATAATTCATCCTGCGGCACCTCCGGAAAGGTTTGCCAGCAGCGTTTCCCCGGCCCACCAGGCGGAGTCCAGGTGGGCATTGTTTTCACCCGAAAGATTCCACCATGGCAGACCAAGAACCCGTATTCCAAATCCAGCGCGTGTACCTTAAAGAGGCGTCTCTGGAGCAACCCAATTCCCCGGCCATCCTGCTTGAGCAGGAGCAGCCTTCGGTGGATATCCAGTTGGGGGTGGAAGCCAACCCGGTGGCCGACGGTATTTTCGAAGTCTGCGTCACTGCGACGGTGCAAACCAAGATCAAAGAAAAAACGGTGTTTTTGGTGGAAGTCAAACAAGCGGGCATTTTTGAAATCCGCAACCTGGCGCAAGAGCAAATGGGTCAGATCATGGGCATCGCCTGCCCGCAAATTGTCTACCCCTATTTGCGCGGCAACGTGGCAGACCTGATTCAGCGCGGCGGCTTTCCGCCCGTGCACCTCTCGGAAATCAATTTCCAGGCGATGTACGAACAGCAGCAAGAGCAGGCCGCCCAAGGCGGCTCTGCCACCCTGCCGCAATAAGTTTTGCTTCCGCGCCTCGCGGCGCGGACTGCGACCGGGCAATCGGTGATGAAAATTCTGGTGATCGGGGCTGGCGCGTTTGGAACGGCCTTGGCCATCGGCGCGGCAAAAAATGCCCAAGGCCACCACACCAGCCTGTGGTCCCGCAGCCCTGAACACCAAGACCTGCTGCATACCGAGCGCCAGAACGCGCGTTACCTTCCAGGCTTTGCATTGCCCCCGTCGCTGGAGGTTCTGCAATGCGACGCACAAACCCTGCCGCGCCACCTTGCGCAACAAGACCTGATCATTATTGCGACGCCGATGGCTGGTTTGCGCGCTGTGTTGGGCGGGCTGACCGATTTGAAGGTGCCCGTGGCCTGGCTGTGCAAAGGGTTCGAGATGGCCCAGTCGTCCAGCGCCACCGGCCTGATGGGCCACGAGATTCAGGCGCAGCTTGCCCCCCATCTGCAAGCCGGCGTTTTAAGCGGGCCCAGTTTTGCCCAAGAGGTTGCGCGCGGCCAGCCCACGGCTTTGGTGGCCGCCAGCCAACATGAAGCGGTGCGTCAGGCGCTGGTGGCTGCGTTTCACAGCCCTGTGTTGCGGGTCTATGCCAGCGACGATATCGTGGGTGTGGAGGTGGGCGGCGCGGTCAAAAACGTGCTGGCAGTGGCCACCGGTTTGTGCGACGGTTTGAACCTCGGCCTCAATGCCCGCGCCGCGTTGATCACCCGGGGGCTGGCTGAAATGACGCGTTTGGGCATGGCCTTGGGTGCCCGCGCGGAAACCTTTATGGGCCTGAGCGGTCTGGGCGATCTGGTGCTCACGGCCACCGGCGACCTGTCGCGCAACCGGCGTGTGGGCCTGGCTTTGGCCCAAGGCAAGTCACTGGCCCAAGCCGTCGAAGCGCTAGGTCATGTGGCGGAAGGTGTCTACAGCGCCCGCACCGTTGTGCAACGGGCCCAAAGCCTGGGTCTGGAAATGCCCATTGCCAAGACCGTCGTCGACCTGCTGGATGGCCATTTGCGGCCGCAGCAAGCGGTCGCCGCGTTAATGGGCCGCGATCCAGGGCAGGAGCTATAGCGACCCGCGATCAGCGGTAAATTACCAAAATCAACCAAATTCAGCGGAAAATGAGTAAATACAAAATATTCGCTGAAAATGATTTTGAATTCTGCTGCTCAGCGCGGCCGGCTAGCACGGTGGCGCAGCCTGTTCGTGCTGGCGCTCTCCCTCTTCACAGCAAGCCACGTGCTCGCTTGGGGCGCACAAGGCCACGAGGTCGTTGCCAAAGTGGCGTGGCAGCGATTAACCCCCCAGGCGCGCCAGGAAGTCACCCGGCTGCTGGCCTTGGAGCCGGACCAAACACTGGAGTCCGTCGCCACCTGGGCCGATGAACACCGCAGTCCCGCCACCGGTGTGTGGCACTACATCAATTTCCCCAGAGCCAGCTGCAGCTACTCCGCCGAACGTGACTGTCCCGGCGGACGCTGCGTGGTGGCTGCCATTGCCCACCAAGCCACCATTTTTGCCTCCCGCGCCAGTGACGCCGACCGGCTCAAAGCGCTCAAGTACCTGGTGCATCTGGTCGGTGACGTTCATCAACCCCTGCATGCGGGCTACCAGGACGATCGCGGCGGCAACCGCTTTCAGCTCCAGGCCTGGATGCACGCGAGGAATTTGCATGCCGTATGGGACAGCGGTTTGTTGCGCAACCTTGATTTGGGTAACGACGCCGTGGCAGCCATGCTGGAGCGCATGCCTGTTCAGTCCAAACCACTGGACTTGAACCCCGTCCAGATGGCGCAAGAGTCTTGCAGGATCGTGGCGCAGACCGGCTTTTATCCGCAGGCCGGTGTGAACGCCGC
>CAIWRE010000081.1 GCA_903914985.1 uncultured beta proteobacterium
ATGGGCAGCATCGTGTTGGCCGGGCCCATGTTTGCCCAACTGCGCAGGCAGTACCCGCAGGCGGCTATTCACATCCTGCAGCTCAAGAAAAACCAGGAAGTCTCCAAGCTGCTGCAATTGACCGAGGCGCACCATATGCACAGCCTCGACGACAGCTCCGGTGGTGCGCTGATGGGCGACATTGTGAAAGTCAGCCTGGCCATGCGTAAGCTGGGTCTGGACGCGGTAATTGATTGCGAACTGTTTTCCCGCGTGAGTGCCCTGCTCTCCTTCACCACCGGCGCGCCGGTACGTGTGGGGTTCACCGCCCACACCCAGGAAGGCTTGTATCGGGGCAGCTTCATCAACCACGCGATTCCCTACAACCCGTACCAGCACATCAGTAAGCAATTTTTGTCCTTGGTCGATGCGCTGGACAGTGCGGGTTCCATGCCGCGCAACAAGGCGTCGGCGATTCGTGCATTGCCCGTGGACACCGAGCTCTCGGTGCATTTCAGTGACGCCGAATTGGCCGCGTACCAGCACAAGGTTCATACCGATCACCCGGTGACCCAGGGGCGTGCGCTGGTGCTGCTGTACGCAGGCGGCGGCATCCTGCCGGAGCGGGCCTGGCCTGCCGCGCATTACGCGCGGGTTGCGCAGGGCCTGTGTGCCGCAGGTTTCGCGGTAGGTCTGATCGGACTCAAAGACGACGCGCCTTTGGCGCGGGAACTGATGGCGCAGATCCAGCATCCGGCCTGCATTGATTTGACGGGTTACACCCGCAGTATCCGGGAGCTACTGATGCTGTTCCACGCCGCCCGTTTGCTGATCACCAACGACGGCGGTCCCGGCCACTTTGCCACCCTCACGCCCATTCAAACCATGGTGTTTTTCGGGCCTGAGACGGGCAAGCTGTACGGCCCCTTAGGCAAACGCAACCAGGTGCTGGAGTCCGGCATTGCCTGTTCGCCCTGCCTGTCCGCCTACAACCACCGCTTGACCTTTTGCGATGGCGACAACCAATGCCTCAAACGCATTGCGCCGGACCCGGTATTGGCAGACGCGCTGGCCTTTTTGCAGCCCGCTCGTGGAACGCAGGTGCCCGCATGAGCGGCTTGCGGCGGCTCATTCTCTGGGCTCTGGGTTGGATTGAACGCTACCGTTACTTGAAGTTTGGCATTGTTGGCGCCAGCGGTGCGGTCGTGAATCTGGTGGTGCTGCACTTCGGGCACGAGTACATCTTCAACACCTTTGAAGCAGCGTACCGCAAGCCCTATTTTTCGCTGGCGTTTGCGATTTTGATCGCCACCATCAACAACTTCACCTGGAACAGACTGTGGACCTGGCGGGACCGCGTGCAAACGCTGGAAGCCGACGAATCACCCGGGCCCGTGAGCCTTCGCATGCTCGGCGTGGAGTTCAGTCAGTACGCCACTGCCTGCGCGTTTGGCATCGGCCTGCAGTACGTATTGACCATGCTGCTCTCGGGGGTGATGGACTACCGCCTGGCCAATGTGGTCGCCATCCTCGCCGCCAGCGTCAGCAATTTTCTGGCCAACGACCGCTGGACCTTTCGCAAGCCCTGATCCACAGCATGCCGGGCTCCACCACTGCCCCACACCGCACCCACTTGCGTGGAATCGCACCCTGGCTGACTCTGCTGCTGTTCGCGGTGGGCTTGTACTTCTTCGGACTGGGCAGTTTCTACGCGCCCACCAATGGCGACGAAATGGTCTACATCCACATCGCCCGTCTCACGGCAGAGTCTGGCCATTGGCTGCCGCTGGTGTCGGACCTGGACCACATGCGCAATACCAAGCCACCCATGCTGTACTGGCAGTCCATCGTCGCAACGGACTGGGGTGCGCACTGGTCGCTGTTTGTGCTTCGCTTGCCCAGTGTGATTTACACCTTGGCCACTGCTGCCGCGGTCGCCTGGTTTGCCAAACAGATGCGCGGAAACTGGCGAACCGGCATCCTCGCTGCGGTGATCTACCTGGCGTTTTTCTCCACCTTTCGCTATGGCCGTGTTTTTCTGACCTCGGCGCCGGAAACGTTTTGGCTGTCGATTCCCGTGGCGCTCGTGCTATGGAGCGAACTTAGGGGCGCCAAATGGGCCCGGCCTGAAGCAGAGCGTATGCCGCACGCGTTTGCCTGGTTCAGCCTGTTCGGCCTGTGTATAGGCATAGGCCTGCTGTACAAGTCGTTTGCTCTGGTTGCACCGGCCGCGGCCACACTGTGGTGTGTGCTGCTGGCCAACCAGGTGCCTCGCTGGCGCCCGGTGGGGAGGGTTACAGCTGCAGTCACCTGGAGTGCCTTACTGGCCCTGGGCGTCTTTGCACTGTGGTTTGTGTTGGACCCCGATCCTGCCGCCGTGTGGCAGGAGTTCGTGGTGGGCGAAAACGCCGGCAAGATGGGGGGCGGCCTGGGCTACTGGCATGCCGCCCTGTGGGGTGACTATCCCCTGTGGACGCAGCTGCTGGCTTACATGGAGAACGCGGGCTTGCTGCTGCCGGTCGTGCTGGGTCTGGCGGTTGCCGGAGTGCAAAGGCTGATTCGCGGCCAGACCTGGGTCAGCACGCCACCGGCCCATCGTATTTTGTGGCTGTGGCTGCTGGTTTGGCTCGCAGTGTTCAGCATCCCCAGCCAGCGATCCGCGCGCTATGTGATTCCGGCCATGCCCGCACTGGCCATTTTGCTGGCACTGCACTGGGAGCGCATTGCACGCTTCTGGTTTCTGCTGACCGTGCTCATCAGCAGCGCAGCCTTGGTCATCCTGGGACGCATCGCCTGGGTGGTGGGGGAGATGGACATAGCTTCGCCCTGGACGCGCTGGGTAGCGATGGCCGTGGTGGTGGTGGGGCTTGGGTCAGCGATAGGCGCTATGTTGCGCCGCGAATGGAGCCGCAACGCCACGCTTCTGGCTTGCTTAAGTGTCTACGCCTGCTTTGGACTGATGGTGGCGCCGCTGGACAGTGCACAAGCCCAGTTTCCGCCCGGCGCGCTGGCGCAGCTAGGCGCTAAAACGGTGGCCGTGCCCAACGGATTTACCGCGCAGTACGAGCGCTTTCACTTCATCATGCCGGACAGCACTTTGGCACCCTACGACGTCGCAGGGCGCAGCACCGGCGCCTTGCACCCGGAGATGCCCGACGCACCGCGTCTGGCGTTTTTGTTGGCAAATTTTGACGCGGTTGTGTGGCTTGACGACAACTCAGCAGCCGCCGCACCGCTGTGTGCGCCGCACTGCAAGGTGCTGGGCTACCGCTGGCATGTCAAAAGCCGCCACAAGCCGGGTGAAGTCACGCTGTCAAACCTCTGGTACCCCCAGCAATGGCTGTTCGGGCGGGAATGGCTGCTCGCTACCGCGCGCTGAGGCTGCCGCCAGGAAACTCAGCAGCGCCGCCAAGGTCTGCGCAGAAGGTACACCAACGCAAACAGCCAGAGCCAGGGGTCTAGAACGGCATCCCACATATTGCCGGTAGGCCATCGCGTCAGAAAAAACACTGCGAGCGCGGCAAGCAAACCCCGCACAGAGGGTTGGCGCAGACCCTGCTTCCCCGCAACGACCCAAGGCAGCAGTGCAACCATCAGCGCCAGCACGAACGCCAGTGGCGAAAAGCCCCATTGGTAGATTGAAAAACCGAAGGCAGCGAAGGTGTCCAACAGGAGCAGAACTCCTGCGATGACAGCCAGCAGCGCCCAGGTGATTCCCCAAAGACTTTCTCCTCGAGCTGGCGCACTGAATGGCGGTGTCCAATGCGCAGGCCTATCCAGCAGCAAGGACAAGGCCAAGAATGCAGCGGTCAGGCTGGGGATTTGGAACATCAGCCCCAGCCAATAGCTTGCCCCCCATGGGCCTGGAATCCACGCCCAAAGCGCCAACACCCACGGCAAATATCTCGCCATGCGGGGTAGTCGGGGCAAGCGGGATGCTAATCCGAGGCCTACAGCTGCCATGACCACGCTCCACAACAGGTGGCGTGCCCAGACCTGACTCTGCGCCGAAGGCATCAAGGGAGCGTAGTACACGCCCAAAGCAGGCCAAAGATCGGTGATATTCATGGCGCCGCGGCTCCCGACTTCCAGTCGAAACGCCGCCAAGCAATGCTTTTTCGCCGGTCGGTATAGCTCACCCACAGACTGTTGTCCGCCCACGCCATCGCTGGATAGGAGTACTCGTGCCCTTCTTGGCCCCGCTCCAACTCAATCACTGCAGACCAGTCGGTGCCGGCGCGGGAAGTGGCCAACGTCAATGCATTGCGGTTCTCCCTGGAGGGGTTGTAGGCCAGCAAATGCATGTCGCCGACGCTCAACGTTGCAATGCCTGCGTCCGGATTGGGAAGCGCAAGGTCGCCCGTGTCGCGCCAGGTCGCACCACCGTCCACAGTCTCTGAAGCTCGAACTTTTCCATCCCGGCTGTGGTCGCGCATTAATGCGAGCCAATGCGACGGGCTCAGGGTCAGCAAGGCCGGCTGCAAGGTAAAGGTACGCCTGGAAATACGTGTCATTCCCATGAAGGCGCCGTTCCGGTCAAAGCGCAGCGCAACCGGTGTCTTGACGCCAAACTCAAAATACGCCGGAATCACCATCCCGCCGTCAGCCAATGGCTGGGGCGCCGTGCGTACCAAGTAGCTCAAATTCCAGAGCCACGACAAAGGGACGACACCCACCGGCTGAAACTGCAATGCGCCGTCGCCCAAGGGGCTGGATTGCTCCAAATGAAGGATACGTGCCGCGGCCCACCCACCCAAACCGGTTGCCACGACAAACAAGTGGAGACGTCCACGCGGGTCGAGCCATGCGATCGGATTTCCCAGGCGTCGAATGCCGGCACCCAAAACACCTGCTGCGACGTGGCGATTGACGACCGTCTCAGGCTCACTCCACGTTTGGCTGCTTCGATTGAAATGGGACGCGACAATTTCAACATTGGGCGCGCTTTCCCGATCTCCCGCAAACCAAAACACGCTCAGCGCTGAACTATCGGAATCTGGCATGGCCACCAGCGCACTTGCATGTGCGGCCAACACTCCGGTCGGCATGGGCACCTTGCCGCGCGCGCGCTCCACCCAGTGCCCGGGCGCGGCATCGATGTCGGGCGGCGCAGTAGCGGCTGCCTGCATCGACACCTTATCCCTTGCCGAAACCGTCCAAGCCGTTGCGGCTGCAACCAGCAACAACGACACGGCCAGGCGGCCCAGCAAAGGGAGGACAATCATGGTTGGGCATTATCAACCGCGAATGCGATCGATTCATGCCCTTTCAGTTAGCACGTATTTGCAGAGGCGCCCCATGGCTCTTGGATCCAACATTCTCTCCGTCACCGCTCTCGCAGCGCCCCCGTGGCCCACGATTGATCCGTTTTTATTCTGCGTTCACCACGTGGATGCGTATCCGCGCGGCAATGCCCACATGGGGCCGGATGCCCCTTTGAACGGACGCAACCTCGGACAGGACTTTGCGGGCAAAGACGGCTGGAGCATGTACCACGGCAAGACAATTCCCGGATTCCCGGCCCATCCCCACCGGGGTTTTGAAACGGTGACCATCGTGCGCCAAGGACATATCGACCACTCGGACTCGGTCGGCGCCACCGCCCGCTTCGGCCCGGGTGATGTGCAGTGGCTCACCGCGGGCAAAGGCATCGTGCACTGTGAGATGTTTCCATTGCGCAATACAGAGACGCCGAACCCGACGGAGCTGTTTCAGATCTGGCTCAACCTTCCGGCGAAAAACAAAATGGCCGAGCCGCACTTCACCATGTTTTGGGGTGAGAACGTCCAAACTGTTCGCCACACCGACGCCCAGGGACGCACAACCGACGTGGTGGTCGTGGCGGGCTCACTGGAAGGCGCGCAAGGCCTGCCACCGCCACCCGACTCCTGGGCAAGCCAAACAGATTCGGACCTGGCCATCTTCACCATTCGTATGGCACCCGGCGCCCGCTGGACACTGCCTCCCGCCAACCATGAACGCACGCGCCGCCAGTTGTATTTTTTCAAAGGCCGCTCCATGGCTTTTGACGGGCAGGATGTTGCTGCGCAATCGGTTGTTGAGGTTCGGGCGCAAAACAGCTTAGAGCTGGTCAACGGCGACCAAGAAGCTGAGATATTGCTGCTGCAGGGTCGCCCGATCGCGGAGCCGGTGGCGCAATATGGCCCGTTTGTGATGAATACCCAGGCCGAGATTCACCAGGCGTTTGCCGATTACCGCCGAACTGAATTCGGTGGCTGGCCTTGGGGGGCGAGTGATCCGGTGCATTCGCGCGACAAAGGGCGCTTTGCCCGCCACGCCGACGGACGCGTCGAGGAGCGCTAGCCGCTTACCGCCCTGTTAGCGTAAAAAGCGACCGACTATCGTCCAAAGTGTCCAGGCGCGACCGATTTTTGACATTGCATTGCGCGGCTTGAAAGCCAGTGCGGCCGCCGCCAAGGCGGCCACATAAATTGGGTGACGACGCAGCCACAGAACGCCTCTGTGCACGCGGTCCACCTGTTCCAAGGGTGCAACCAACATCTGGCTTTGAACCACCAAATCGGTTCGAAGCTGTGCGCTTCTGTGCAGGATGCGCTCCTGGCGCAGCAGCAACGCGGTAGCTTTGGCGCTCACGACTCACCCCGGTCCCGCGCCAACTCTTTGGCACTGGCGTGGAACATCCCCATGGGGCTTCGCAGGCGACGGCGCGCTAAGACCACCAAGGCCACGCCACCGGCTAAAAAGAAGATGGCCAAGCCGGCAGCCGCCGCCAAGCGCCAGCTATCCGGAAACAACAAGATCACGGTTCCGCACAGCAACACCAAGCCCAGGGCGAGAAATACCAGCGCCAGCAGCGCCATCACCGCCACATCGAACAAACGGCTTTTTTCCACCTCTAGCTCGGTACCTAGCAGTTCAAGGCGTACCTGCAGGGTCTCCAAAACGGTTTTCAGCAACTGCTTGAGGGACGCCAGCAGCCCGTCCGGCGCAGCCGCGCGCGGTCCGGAACCCGGGCTGGATGACTCCGTTTTCGTTGACTCACTCATCAGCGTGGAACTCCACGACTACCGCCGGGCAATGAGCAAGCCCACCACCAAACCCAAACCGGCAGCAATGCCGATGGACTGCCAGGGGTGTTCCTGCACAAACTCGTCGGTGGCGTGGCCGGCCGCCTTGGCACGCGCCACCACGTCGTCTTGAAGGTGCTGCAGATCACGGGTGGCGTCGGCAAGGCGCGCTTCCACCCGGGCGCGCACGCCCACAGCGCTTTCGCCCACCTGGTCCGCCGTCATGCGCAGCAGTTCCTGCGCGTCGTCGATCACCACCCGCAGGTCGTTCATCAGTTTGGCTTTTTGGTCGGCATCCAGTGAAATCATAAAAACGCTCCAAGTTGTTAACTTCCTTACTGTAGACGGATTGCTGCGGCCCCTTGATGACACATATCAACAAGTCAGGACGCACTTTCGGGCTTTAGCCCACGCGCCCGGCGCTGCAGCCGGCGGGCCTGCGAAAATAGCGAGGTTCTCACTCCGATTGGAAATCTCCCATGTCCCTTATCCCCGCAACGATATTGACCGGCTTTTTAGGTGCTGGCAAAACGACGGTGCTCAAACGCATCTTGCACGAGGCGCATGGCCAAAAGATCGCGGTCATCGAGAACGAGTTTGGCGAGGAAAACATCGACAGCGACATCTTGGTGTCCGACACGACTGAGCAAATCATCCA
>CAIWRE010000082.1 GCA_903914985.1 uncultured beta proteobacterium
AGTCGTGCACCGTGCGCACGCTCGATCCAATTTCCAGCCCCGCGTCCCAGCAATTGCCGATGAAGGATTCCACACACTTTGACACCGTCGGGTCGTCCTGTGCGCCGTCAGGCAGCAGCACCAGCACGTCCACATCCGAGTGCGGAAAGAGTTCTCCGCGCCCATAGCCTCCAACCGCTAGCAGTGCGCAGGGCCCAGCCAGACCGGATTGGGTCCATAGGGTGCTGAGCAATGTGTCCGTTTGCTGGGATAGCTGGCGCAGCACTTTGTGAATGCCGCGCGGCGAAAAGCCCGGTGCCAGCAAGCGCTGCAGGATGAGCGCTTTTTGTGCGCGGTAAGCGGTGCGCAGCACCTGCAGATCGGTCATAGGTGCGGGGCTTTCGCCCTTAAACGGTCACAAAGGCCGGAACAGGGGGGCTACCGGCCGAGAGGGTCAGTACCTCATAGCCGGTCGGCGTGACCAGCACGGTGTGCTCCCACTGCGCGGACAGTGAGCGGTCTTGGGTCACGATGGTCCAGCCGTCTTTTTCCGGGCCCTCTTTGATTTCTTTGCGCCCGGCATTGATCATGGGCTCGATCGTGAAAGTCATGCCTTCGACCAGTTTTTCCAGAGTGCCCGCGCGGCCGTAGTGCAGTACCTGGGGCTCTTCGTGGAACACCTGTCCAATGCCGTGGCCGCAAAACTCGCGCACCACACTGAAGCCTTGGCCCTCGGCAAAGCGCTGAATGGCATGGCCGATGTCACCCAGATGGATGCCGGGTTTGACCATTTTGATGCCATGCCACATGGCGTCATAGGTGATGGCCGAGAGGCGTTTGGCGGCAATCGACACCTCGCCGACTGCAAACATGCGGCTGGTGTCGCCGTGCCAGCTGTCTTTGATGACGGTGACGTCGATGTTCACCACATCGCCTTTTTTCAGGGGCTTGTCGTTGGGGATGCCGTGGCAAACCTGGTGGTTGACCGAGGTGCAAATGGACTTGGGGTAGGGAATTTTGCCGCCGCCGGTGTAGTTCAAGGGCGCCGGAATGGCGCCTTGCACGTTCACGATGTAGTCATGCGCCAGTTTGTCCAGCGCATTGGTCGTGACGCCGGGCACCACAAACGGTGTCAGGTAGTCCAAAACCTCGGAGGCCAGCTTGCCCGCAACGCGCATACCGGCGATGCCCTGGGCGTCTTTGTAAGTGATAGTCATTCCCCGATTATCCCAAGGTTTGGCGCTCAGGGTCGCTTCCAGGGGTGGCCGCTAAAATTGGGGGCTACATCCATCCCCAGCAAAGCCCTCCCTGTGACCCTGCAACTCTCCACCTTTGATGGCGGTAACGCGCTCAGCCGTTTTCGCGCCGCTTCCCTGTTGACCGCCTTGCAAGGACTTCACGACCAGATCAGTGCGATTTCGGGCCGTTTTGTGCATTGGGTGGCCACCGACGGGGCTCCTGACACGGCGCTGCAGGAGCGGTTGGCCGCACTGCTGCAATACGGCGAGCCCTACACAGGCACCACCGACGGCACCATGGTGCTGGTCTCGCCCCGGCTGGGCACCTTGTCGCCATGGGCGTCCAAGGCGACCGACATTGCCCACAACTGTGGTTTGGCGGTCAAGCGCGTGGAGCGCATGGTCGAATACCGCATTACCCTCAAAGCCGGTTTGCTGTCCAAACCGCGCTTGACGCCCGAACAATGGCAGGCCTGTGCGGCCTTGTTGCACGACCGCATGACCGAAAGCGTGTTCACCGACCGCAGCCAGGCCCAAGCGCTGTTCAGTGCATTACCGGCGGCACCCTTGGATACCTGCGATGTGCTGGGTGCGGGGCGCGCCGCGCTGCTGGAGGCCAATGTGCGCTTCGGACTGGCGCTGGCCGACGATGAGATTGACTATTTAGTCAACGCGTTCACCACGCTGCAGCGCAATCCCACCGACGTGGAGTTGATGATGTTCGCCCAGGCCAATAGCGAACACTGCCGGCACAAGATCTTCAACGCGCAGTTCACCATCGACGGGCAGGCGCAGAGCAGCAGCATGTTCGGCATGATCCGCCACACGCACCAAACCCATCCCCAGCACATGCTGGTGGCGTATTCCGACAACGCCTCGGTCATGGAAGGCGGCGCGGTGCAGCGTTTTGTGGCATCCGCGAGCACCGCAGAGCAGGGCGTGCAATCAGCGCTCTACCAACAGACGCCCGCCGTTCAGCACATTTTGATGAAGGTGGAAACCCACAACCACCCGACTGCCATTTCTCCGTTCCCCGGTGCTTCGACCGGTGCAGGCGGGGAAATTCGCGACGAAGGTGCCACCGGGCGCGGTTCCAAGCCCAAGGCGGGACTGACCGGCTTCACCGTGTCGAAAATAAATTGGAATCTGACCCCCAATAACGGGGGGTATGGCAAGCCGGAGCATATCGCGAGCCCTTTGCAAATCATGCTGGAAGGGCCATTGGGCGGGGCGGCGTTTAGCAATGAGTTCGGGCGGCCCAATTTGCTGGGTTACTTCCGTGAGTACGAGCAGAGCGTTGCAAGTGATTTGGACACGGTGCAGCGCGGCTACCACAAGCCCATCATGATTGCCGG
>CAIWRE010000083.1 GCA_903914985.1 uncultured beta proteobacterium
CGCGTTGAGCTGAGACCGGCGCCCACACCTTGCCAACATTCAGGAGCCCGAAATGCCCGCAGTGACTTCCCGCGGCCGCGGACGACGCACCATGAGCGAGCCCAATATGGTGCCGTTCATTGACGTGATGCTGGTCCTGCTGATCATCTTCATGGTCACCGCACCCTTGATCACCCCCAGCATGATCGACCTGCCCAGCATGGGCAAAGCCGCCAAGCAGCCCGACGTGGTGGTGCACATCGTGGTCGGCAAAGACGACCAACTTGAGCTGCGCGCCCAGGAGAAAAACACCCCGGTGACCCTGGACACGCTGGCGGGCGCTGTGCGCCGTGCCCAAACCCGCGCCGACGGCAGTGCGGCCGAACGCCCCGCCGTGGTCATCAGCGCCGACAAAGCCGTGCGCTACGAGAGCGTGGTCAAGGTGATGGACACCTTGCAGCGCGCAGGCATTGAACGCGTCGGCCTGTCCGTCCAACTGGCCAACTAACACGCCCCATGTCCACGGCTCTCGCCCGCGACGCCTTCATGCCGCCTCCCACGCCGGGCCTGGGTCGGGCGGTCACGATGGCGCTGTTTGCCCACGCCTTGCTGGTGCTGGCGCTGTCGTTTGGGGTGCAATGGCGTCAGAGCGCGCCAGAGCCCGTGACCTTTGCCGCCGAACTGTGGGCGCAAGTTCCCACCGAAGCGGCACCTCCTGCGCCCGAACCCGTGCCGGTGGTGACAGAAGTCGAAACCCCCATCGAACCGCCACCCACACCCGCCCCTCTGCCCCCACCGGTCCTCAAACCCGCGCCACCGCCGCCCGCTGCCGAGCAGCCGCCCAAAGCAGTGGACATCGTTCTTGAAAAGAAAAAAGCCCTGCAAGAGGCCAAGAAGAAACAAGAGCTGGAACAAGCCAAGGCCAAAGCCGCCCAAGAAAAAGACAAGGCAGCCAAGCTGAAAGAAGACAAACAAAAAGAAGACAAGCAGAAGGCTGAAAAACGCCTGAAAGAAGAAAAAGCCGCCGAAGCCCAGCGCAAAAAAGAAGCCCAGCAGGCTGCCGAAGAAGCCAAGCAAAGCGAGCAACGCCACAAAGAGAACAAAGAGCGCGCATTGCGCCTGGCCGGTGCGGCCTTAGGCAATGGCGACGACAACTCCAAAGGCAATGCTGCGAAAGGCTCTGGGCCTTCAGCTAAATATGGTTCCAAAATCGCCACACTCATTAAGGACAATATCGTTGAAACGAATGGAATGGTCGGCAATCCGAGCGTGGAATACGACGTCTACAGCGATGCCAGCGGCAATATAGTCAGCGCCAAATTGCGTAAAAAGAGTGGGGACCCATATTGGGACGAAGCCGCACTCAAAGGTATCCTTAAAACCGCCAAACTCCCGCGCGATGAGGACGGCCGCGTGCCCTCGCCCATGACCATCGTTCTGGAGCCCAAGCCCCGCTGAACGAAAAACGCGAAGCGCCTACTTGGCTTTGCGGGGATGAAACACCAGGGGCTGCGCCTTGGCCGTCAGAGTGCCACCGGTAATCGCAGGTGGCGCTTTGTCGCAGCCCGAGCAACCAGAGCCTGCGCTGGCCGTGGACGCCGCCAACAAACGACTGCGCAACGCTGCAGGCAATGGCAAGCGCAGCAACTGCTTGGCACAGGCCGCGCGTAGCGCCTGCGGCATGAGCGTCCACGCGGCATAGGCAAAGCTCGCTGCCACCAGCACAGCCACGGCAAAGGTTTGGAAGTTCATGCCATGCATCCTGTTGTTATCCGCCCAGCCACAGTGTGACGCGGTAGGTCACAAAAGACGCCGCATAGGCCAGGCCAAACAAATAGGCCGCCATAACGGCCGGGTAGCGCCAGGAATTGGTCTCGCGACGCACCACCGCGAGCGTGGACAAGCACTGCGGTGCAAACACAAACCAGGCCAGCAGCGAATAGGCGGTAGCCAGCGACCAGCCCTGCGCAATGACGGGCGACAAGGCATCGGCCACGCCACTGTCTGCCGCCGAGAGCGAATACACCGTGCCCAAAGCGCCCACCGCCACTTCGCGCGCAGCCATGCCGGGCACCAGGGCGATGGAGATTTGCCAGTTAAAGCCAATGGGCGCAAACACATATTGCAGCGCATGGCCCAGCATGCCGGCCACGCTGTATTGGATGGCCGGGCCTTGCGAAATGTCCCAGCCCGCGGGCGGCGACGGGAAAGTAGCCAAGAACCACAGCACCACCATCAGCGCAAAAATAATGCCGCCCACCCGGCGCAAAAAGATGCGGGCGCGCTCCCACAGGCCTTGGGCCAAATTGCGCATGCTGGGCGCGCGGTAGGGCGGCAGCTCCAGCATCAGTGGCTGGTAGGCCGACTTCATCCA
>CAIWRE010000084.1 GCA_903914985.1 uncultured beta proteobacterium
GTCATGTTTGACCAGGGGTCGCAGTCCCACCCACACGCTTTTCACGTCTGCACGGGTCGGGGCCTTGTGCAGGTAGCGCGCTGCCTCCCGCAAGATGAAGTCCACCTCCTCTTTCAGGGCAGTGGGCTCGCTTGCAAGGCTGTGGGTGGGGGTGTCCGTCGTTCCCAAAATCACCTTGCCCAGCCAGGGCACGGCGAACAGCACCCGCCCGTCCGAGGTCTTGGGCACCATCAGGGCGGCGTCCGATGGGAGAAATTCGCGATCCACCACCAGGTGCACACCCTGGCTGGGCGACACCATGGGCGCAGAGTCGTCATCGTCTTGGCGCAGGGCGTCCACCCACACACCGGTCGCGTTGATCACACACCGGGAATCGATGCGGTAAGTGGCACCGGTCAAGGTGTCGGTGCACTCCAACCCCGCGATTTCGCCATCCGCGTACACCAATGTGTCGGCGCGGCAGTAATTGAGCAACAGGGCGCCCTGCCGGGCGGCGGTGCGGGCAATGGCCAGCGCCATGCGGGCGTCGTCAAACTGCCCGTCCCAGTATTTCACGCCGCCCCGCAGGCCAGCACTTTGCACCGTGGGCAGTTCAGCGGAAGTCTGGGCCCGGTCCAGGCGCTGCGTCTTGCCCAGCCCTGCTTTACCCGCCAGCAGGTCGTACATCGTCAGGCCCAGCCCGTAAAACGAAGACTCCCACCAGCGGTAGCAAGGTATAACGAAGGACAGCGGTTGGGCGATATGGGGCGCATTGCGCAGCAACACGGTGCGCTCATGCAAGGCTTCGCGCACCAGAGAGAGATATTGCCCTGCGCTAGGTAGCGCACGCCGCCGTGTACCAGCTTGGTGGAGCGCGAGGAAGTGCCTTTGGCAAAGTCCTGCGCCTCGATCAGCACCACGCGCAGGCCGCGTGAGGCTGCATCGAGCGCCACACCCAAGCCGGTCGCGCCACCGCCCACCACGACCACGTCAAAGTCAGGGGCGGCCGCTAAGCGCGCAAGCAGGTCGCCACGCTGTGTGGGCTGGGGTGGTTGAGGCAATTCCATCAGCTGATTTTCACCGCGCTTACCCATGTCCTGTCCGCGCAACAATAGAGGCCACCGTTTTCCACCCGCAAAAGGCGCATCTATGTCGTACCTGCTCGCCCTTGACCAAGGCACTTCCAGCTCCCGCAGCATTGTGTTCAACGCCGACGGCAGCATCGTGGCCATGGCGCAGCAGGAACTGACCCAGTTCTATCCCCAGCCGGGTTGGGTGGAGCATGACCCCCTGGAAATTTGGAACACCCAGTTGGCGACCGCTCGCGAGGCCCTGCAAAAAGCGGGGATTCACGCAAGCCAGGTGCGCGCCGTCGGCATCACCAACCAGCGCGAGACCACCGTGGTATGGAACCGCAAAACCGGTCAACCCATCCACAAAGCCATCGTCTGGCAAGACAGGCGCTCCGAACCCTATTGCGCGACCTTAAGGGAACACGGCCTGGCCAACGCCATCCGCCAAAAGACGGGCTTATTGGTGGACGCGTATTTTTCAGGCACCAAACTGCAGTGGATTCTGGACAAGGTGCCCGGCGCGCGTGCGCAGGCAGAGAACGGAGAACTCGCCTTCGGCACGGTGGACAGCTGGCTCTTGTGGCAGCTCACCGGTGGTGCCGTGCATGCCACTGACGTGAGTAACGCTTCGCGCACCATGCTATTGAATGTGCACAGCAACAGCTGGGACGCAGAGCTCATGCGCGCGCTCGGTATTCCTGCAGCCTTGATGCCCACGGTGCTGCCCTCGGTCGCGCACTTTGGGGAGGTGCTGCCGCAATGGCTGGGCCATGCCCTGCCCATAGGGGGCGTAGCCGGTGACCAGCAAAGCGCTTTGTTTGGCCAGGCTTGCTTCAGCGCGGGCATGGCCAAAAACACCTATGGCACGGGCTGCTTCATGCTCATGCATACCGGTGAACGATTTGAAACCTCCACCAACGGCCTGATCACCACCAGCGCTGCACAAATGACCCTCGCTGCTCCTCAATTCGCGCTCGAAGGCAGCGTGTTTGTGGGCGGCGCGGTCGTGCAATGGCTGCGCGATGGCCTGGGCGCGATCCGCAGCAGCGCGGAAGTCCAGGCCTTGGCGGAAACCGTGCCCGACAGTGGTGGCGTGATGCTGGTGCCTGCCTTTACCGGCTTGGGCGCCCCTTATTGGAACCCGGAGGCGCGCGGCACGATGACCGGTCTCACGCGAGGCAGCACCACCGCACACATTGCCCGCGCGGCCTTGGAAAGCATCGCCTTCCAAAGCGCGGCGCTGCTGCAAGCCATGGCGCGCGACGCACAGCAGGCGGGCGCCGCCGCGGTAACAGAGCTGCGGGTGGACGGTGGTGCCTGTGTCAACGACTTGCTCATGCAGTTTCAAGCGGACCTGCTGGGCGTTGCGGTGGTGCGGCCGGTGGTGACCGAGACCACGGCGCTGGGCGCAGCCTATCTGGCCGGACTGTCGTGTGGACTCTACCCCCATACGGACGCGCTGGGCCAGCTTTGGAAAGCCGAGCGCCGTTTTGAGCCGCGCATCAGCCAGACCGAAGCGCAGGAAAAAATGCAGCGTTGGGAGCATGCGGTGCGTCAAGCCACAGCGCTGTAATCGCCTCGTTAGACTCCCACCCACTCCCCACTTCAGAGAAGACCCGCATGCAACAACGCATCGCATTCATAGGCGGCGGCAATATGGCCAGCGCCATCATCGGCGGCCTCATCGGCCAGGGCATGGCTGCCTCCCGGATTGACGTCATCGAACCCTTTGAGGACGCCCGCGGCAAGCTGCAGTCGCAATTTGGCATCACAGCCCAGCCCGAAGCAGGCGCGTTTTTGAGCCGTGCGGACTTGGTGGTGTGGGCCGTCAAACCCCAAACGTTCAAAGACGCTGCCGCGCAAACGCAGGCCCATACCCTGAACGCCCTGCACCTGAGCGTGGCCGCAGGCATTCGAAGTGACACGATTGCCGCCTGGCTGGGCAGCGAGCGCGTGGTGCGCGCCATGCCCAACACACCGGCGCTCATTGGCCAGGGCATGACTGCGCTGTTTGCCAGAGCAGCAGTCAATGAACAAGACAAACACTGGATCACGCAGGTGCTCAGCGGCACCGGCGAGGTGCTGTGGGTCCATGCCGAGGCCCATATTGACGCCGTTACTGCCCTCTCAGGGTCCGGTCCCGCCTATGTGTTTTATTTCTTAGAGGCCATGCGCGAAGCGGGTGTCAGCATGGGGCTGGATGCCGCGCAAGCCTACCAACTTGCGGTAGCGACCTTCATAGGCGCAGGCGGGCTGGCCAAAGCGTCGCCCGAGACTCCCGAGGTGCTGCGCCAACGCGTCACCAGCAAAGGCGGCACCACCTACGCGGCATTGACGGCCATGGAGGCCAGTGGCATCAAGCCCGCGTTCATCGCCGCCATGCACGCAGCGCGGGACCGTGCGCAGGCCATGGGGGAAGAATTCGGGGCGGGGTGACATCGAAATCGCACGAGGCTGTCACTGGGGCTTCATCGCCAGACGCGATTCTCTGGTTGCGGCAAGTCGCCGTGCTTCAACCAAGAATGGACACTCTATGACCGAAAATACCGCCCCCGTAGACATTGACGTTCCAGACGAAGAAGAGTTTGAAACTGTGGGTGACTGCCATCGCATGGCGGCCTACCATTTTCACGCTGCAGCCAAGCACCACGAGGCTGCTGCTGCTGCCGATGACGAAGGCCACGACGAAGCGGTTGCGCGTCACGCCCACATGGCCTACCGCCACCAGCTCAATGGTGTGCAATATGCAGAAATCGCGACCATGGAAAGCGAAAGCCTAGACGACGAGTTTGACGTGCCTGTGCATATCGAAGCCGAGTAATTTATACATCCGATTGCGCCCGCGTTCCTCAACGGACGCGGGCTTTTTTGTGCCGTGTTACTGCGGCGCCAGCACCAC
>CAIWRE010000085.1 GCA_903914985.1 uncultured beta proteobacterium
GAATTTGACCTCTATTGCCCTCTGTTGTCGCTTCCTACCTTGCTGGGCACAAACAAGGACAACATTCCGGGGCCGAAGTCTTACCTGAGCGCAAAACCTGAGCGCAAGGCCCATTTCCGAGAACGCCTGAAAGACGCCACCGGCCTGCGCGTCGGCTTGGTGTGGTCGGGCAACCCCAAACACGCCAACGACCGCAACCGTTCACTGGCGCTCAAAGACTTGATGCAGGCACTGACTAGTGTGCCCTTCACTGCGGTGTCTCTGATGAAGGAAGTACGCCCGGAAGACCAGGTCTACCTGCGCGAACACACCGAGCTGCTCGATCTGAGCCAGGAGCTGGACAACTTTGCCGATACCGCCGCCCTGATTTCCAACCTGGACCTGGTGGTGTCTGTGGACACCTCGGTGGCGCATCTGGCAGGCGCCCTGGGTTGCCCGGTGTGGATGCTCACCCCCTTTGCACCCGACTGGCGCTGGATGCTGGAGCGCAAAGACACGCCGTGGTACCCCACCATGCGCCTGTACCGCCAGCACACACCGCACGATTGGGACGCGGTGCTGGCCGAACTCGCGGCCGATCTCAAGCAGCAAGGCCAGCACAGCGCCGCCAGGGCATGACGCAGCGGGCGCGGCGCTGGCAGTGGCGCTGGCGCTTGGCGTGGGGACTGGTGTGCTTGTGCCCGGCCTTGTTGTGGGCGCAGTCCAAATTTGAAGGGTCCGGCACCGGCTTTTTTGTCAGCAGCGATGGCCTGCTGGTGACCGCCGCCCACGTGGTGCGGGGCCATGAAAAAATCATGGCGGTGATCGACGGGCGTCTGGTAGCGGCGCAGGTGCTCAAGACCGATGCGGCCAACGACCTGGCCTTGCTGCGGGTGTCCAAATCGCCCGTGCCGTTTCTGCGCTTGGGACGCACTGACAACATTCCGGTCGGCCTGGAGGTCTACGTCATTGGCTACCCCCAAATCAACATCCAGGGCATCAGCCCGAAATTTACGGCCGGCATTATCAACAGCAGTGCCGGACTGCGCGGCAGTGCCAAACATTATCAGTTCAGCGCAGAAGTGCAGCGGGGCAATTCGGGTGGACCCTTGCTCGCCGCCGATGGCGCGGTGGTGGGTGTGGTGCTGTCCAAGCTGGGGCCGGTGGCGGTCAAAGACCAGAAGATGGACGTGCCACAAAACGTGAACTACGCCATCAAAGCCAGCCTGCTGACCGAGTTGCTGGACGGTCAGAGCGAAGTGCCCGGGGCGCTGTCCATCAACCCGCGCTCGGACAAAAGACCGTTTGAAATTTACCGCGACAGCGTGATGGCTGTGGTACCCCTGCTAGTGCCCAGGGATCAGGCATCTGCGCCACCAGCAGCTGAGCCGGCATCAGTACCCTGAGGCGGGCGCAGCGACGGTCAGGCCTGCGGTGTCTCGCCGGTAGGTTTCGGGTTCAGAAAATACGGCAACAGGGCTTTGCGCCGAAGTTTTCCCGTGCTGGTGCGGGGCAATGCGCTGAATTGCCGCACCACCATTTGTTTGACCGGCAATTTAAGTGCCGATCGCACGGCCGAAGCCACGGTGTCGGTGCTCACCCCGGGCTCTAACACAAGCGCCAGATACAGCGTGACTTGGCCTTCGTGGTTGAGGTCGGTGAGTGCGGCAGCGTCTTGTACGCCGGCCAGCGACTTCAAGGTGGCCTCGACCTCTTCCGGCCGGTGCTTGAAACCGGCGAAATTGAGCATGTCGTCGATGCGCCCGACCAGCCGCAGTTCCCCGGGTGCCACCATGACGGCTTCGTCGCCCGGGTAAAACCAACCTTCTTTGAAACGCTCGGCGGTGGCTTCTTCATTGTCAAGGTATCCGTCTGCCATGATGGCGTTGCGCGCCCGCAGTTGGCCTGGAGTGCCCAGCGGTACCACGCGATCGTGCTCGTCGACGATTTGGACCTCGGTACCGGGCACCACCACGCCCTTTGCGTCTTCGGTCATCGTGCACACCGGCCCGACTTCGTTGCTGCCGTAGCTGTTGACAATGCTGGTGGCCAAGGCGCCGCTGACCCGCAAACGGGTGGCCGCCGCCAGGGCCGCGCCTGCGGTGCTGATTTCCAGCCGCTCGGGTTTGACAAAGCCTGCAGGCAACTCGTCCATCACGTGGTCCAGCGTCGATGGCAGCATCCAGGTGTGGGTGGCACGGCTGAGCATCGACAAGCCGCCCATGAGCAAGCGTCCACCCAAGCGCAAGCACAGCACCGCGCGCATGAAAAAGGCGTTCACCGGGAAAGGCGCGGCCACATACAACCGCATCTGTGGCCCGTAGCCCGCAGAAAACGCGAGGTAGGCCAGCCACCGGGCCTGCCGGTCGCGGCGTATCACGATTTTCTTGGGCGTACCGGTGGTGCCGGAGGAGCGTACCAAGCGCATGGAGTCTGTTTCTTGCAAGGCCACGGACGGCGCAGGCCCCGCGGCTTTCGCCACCTCGCGCCATTGCAAGGACAAGGAGTGGTAGGCGCAGGCAACCGGAAGCGCGCTGGCTTCGCCAAGCACCATGCGGGCGCCGGCCATGACGTCCACGGGAAGCACGTCCTCGCTCATTTGGATGGAACAAGACAGCAAGCCCAGCAATTCCCCCGCCAGCACAAAAACCAGGTGCAGATAGGCATCGCTCAGGCCGACCACCAGCAGGTCCTGGTAGCCCAGTTGGTGGTGCGCCAGGTAGCGGGCCGCCAGATCAATGTCCTTGCCCAGTTGGGCGTAGCTGACCACGCCACCCGCCACCTCAATGGCGGCCTGATTGCCCAGACGGGCGTGGTAGGCGATGAAGCTGGCGGTGGTAGGACTGTGTGCAGGTTGTTTCATGATTTCATGGTATCCAAGGGCCGACATTTTTGCCGCGGTCCTCGCTCATTTTTTGTAAATTTCACAAATTTTGGAAGATTAACTACATCAATCGCCCATAATTCCTGAACCATGAAGATTCTCTCTGC
>CAIWRE010000086.1 GCA_903914985.1 uncultured beta proteobacterium
CATTCGGACGCCGATGCCCTGTTGCACGCCATTACCGACGCCCTGCTGGGCGCTGCGGCCATGGGCGACATTGGCAGCCATTTTCCGGACACCGACGCACAGTTCAAAGGCGCCGATTCGGCGCAACTGCTGCGCGAAGTGGCGCGGCGTGTGCGCGCCAAGGGCTATGCCATCGGCAACGTGGACAGCACCGTGATTGCCCAAGCGCCCAAACTGGCTCCGCACATTGCGGCCATGCGCGCGAGCATCGCCCGCGCGCTAGACGTGGACGTCGATCAGGTCAATGTCAAAGCCAAGACCGCCGAAAAAATGGGCCCCGTGGGCGAGGGCAAGGCCATCGAGGCGCGCGCGGTCATCTTGCTGCTTCAAGAGACCTGAAAATCAAAAAGCCCATCACAAGGATGGGCTTTTTGCTTCGAAACCATGGAGCGGGAAAAGAGGCTCGAACTCTCGACCTATACCTTGGCAAGGTATCGCTCTACCAACTGAGCTATTCCCGCATGGTGACTGCCGAAGCAGTCATTTGGTGGCCTGGGGCGGAATCGAACCACCGACACAAGGATTTTCAATCCTCTGCTCTACCGACTGAGCTACCGGGCCTGAGCCCAAGATTGTAGCACCACTCTTTTCGCCACCTTTAGCGAGGCCAGAGCACCCACATCTGCAGCGGCTGCTTGAGCCGCCCGGCCAGGTCACCGGCCTGCGCACCCGACCCTGCAAAGTAGTCGGCCCGCACCGCACCGGTGATGGCGCTGCCTGTGTCTTGCGCAATCACCAGTTTTTGCAGCTGCGTCTGCGGGCCGCTAGAGGCCAGCCATACCGGTGTGCCATAGGGCATGCTGCCCGGGTCCACCGCAATGGAGCGCCCGGCAGTGAGCGCCACGCCTTGCGCGCCGCGCGGGCCGTAGGCGGCGTCCATCTCGCTCAAAGGCTCTTCACGGAAGAACACCATGCGGGGGTTGCTCCATAAAAGTTCCTGCTGGCGCTGCGGGTTTTGCGCCAGCCAGGCCTTGATGCCGGGCCAGGAGGCGTCTTTCACCAAACCTTGATCCAGCAGCCATTTGCCCACGCTTTTGTAGGGCTGGTCGTTGGTGCCGGCAAAGGCCAGGCGGGTGGTGCGGCTGCTGCCGTCGGCTTGCAAGATGCGCATGCGGCCCGATCCTTGAATTTGCAACACCAGCGCATCGACCGGATCGGCCACATAGGCCACGGCGCGGCCTTTGAGGGCGGCCTGCGCTTCGGGCAGTGTGTCCATTTCCTGGCGGGTGTACCACGGCTTGCGGTTGGCGAGCCCCTGTGGCGGTGCATACAGCGGCACCGCAAAGGCGGGTGTTGGTGTGCGGCTTGCGTCGATGACGGGCTCGTAGTAGGCGGTCAACAATCCGCGGGCGTCGCCTTGCAGCGATTCCACCCGGTAGGGTTGCAAGCGGCTTTGTAACCAGCCCAGCTGCTCGGAGCGGGAGGCGATGCTGAAAGCCCGAACCTGGGGACACAGCGCCGCCAAAGGCGCGGGCAGCGTGGTGCTGCGTTCACAGCTTTTGAGCCAGGCGTTCCAAGCCTGGTCCAAAGCGTCCTGGTCCAGGCCGGGCAGTTCACTCCAGCTGGCGGCCACCCAGCGGCTGCGCGCCTGGTTGATGACCTGCGCAGGGGCGGAGGGCGGGCTTTGTGGTGCACTGCTCGCGGGAGAAGCCGGCTGGCTTTGCTGCTCGGTGGGCGTGGGCAGGCGCGATGGGCTGCCGCAGGCCGCCAAGGTTCCTAGAATGGCCAACCCACAGCACACCCACGCAAGCCGCCCCATGACCCTCATACTGCTCGAAGCCCTGGGCGCCGGACTGATTTTTGTCATCATCGTTTGGTGGACCATGTTTTCCGGGCGTAAAAACGGTGAGCTGCCCGGGTCAGAAGACACGCAGGACGAACTGCCACCCCAAAAATAAGAGTCGCTCACAGCACGCGGTGCTGCAAGGCAGGTAGCTGGCTGCGGCAGCGCGCCAACTCTGCAGCCTGACATTCGGCCATCACCACGCCGGGTTCCTGTGCTTGCTGAGCCAACACCACGCCCCAGGGATCGACCACCATAGACTGGCCCCAGGTGCGCCGTCCGCCGGGGTGCACACCACCTTGTGCTGCGGCCGCCACAAAGCTGAGGTTTTCAATGGCGCGCGCGCGCAGCAGCACTTCCCAGTGGGCCTGACCGGTGGTGTGGGTGAATGCGCTGGGCACCAGCAGCAAGTCGGCACCGCTTGCGGCATAGCCCCGGTAGAGTTCTGCAAAGCGCAGGTCGTAGCACACGCTCATGCCCACCTGCCAGACGTGGCCGTCTTTGGAGGGCAATGCAAATTGGGTGGGCTGCGTGCCCGCTTGCAACACGCGCGATTCGTCGTAGGCCTCGCGCCCGTTGTCAAAACGGAACAAATGCACCTTGTCGTAGCGGGCCACGCAGACACCCTGCGGATCAAACGCCAGGCTGCTGTTGAAGACCCGTGGCTGGGCACCGGGCGGGGTTGGCGCATCGGGTGTGAGCGGCAGCGTGCCTGCCACAATCCACAGGCCCAGCGCTTGGGCTTGTGCGGCAATAAAGTCCTGAATCGGGCCGGCTCCCAAGCGCTCTTGAATCGCGAGTTTGTCGTCGTCCTTGGCGCCAATCAAACAAAAATATTCGGGCAACACTGCCAACTCTGCGCCCCGGTCTGCTGCGTGCTGCAGCAAGCGTTTGGCTTGCGCCAGGTTGGCAGGCAGCGACTCGGTAGACACCATCTGCAGTGCAGCAACAAACATCCTACGGTCTCCAGTGACAGGGTGAATCAGCGAACGTTGTTGTGGGGCGCTGGTGGCGGGCGACGGTCCAACTTGGTAACCCGCGGCTCCAGCCAGGTGCCGTCAATGTACAGCTCCTGGGTGCTGGCGGCAATCAAAGGCTGTCGCAGCACCAATTGGGCCAAAAAGGAATACAGCCCCGCCAGAGGGTTGATCGTTGCGGTAATGAGTGAGGCACTGCCTGCGTTGAGTTCCGGAATCACCACCACCTGAATGCTTTGTGTTTCTTTGGCAATGTCGGTACTGCCGTCCATCAACACAGCGGCGGTGACGCCTTTCATTTGCAGGTTGCTGGTGCGCGCAATGCCTTTGGCGATCGCCACGTCGCCGCGCAGAAAGTCAAAGGGAAAACCTTCGGAAAACACATCGCGGAAATCCAGCATCAGGCGCCGTGGCAGTGACTGCAGGCTCAGCACGCCCAGGAGCTTGGCGATGCCCGGATCGGCTTTCAGAAATTCACCTTTTTCCAGGTTGACGTTCAGGTTGCCACTGAGGCTGGGATAGTCCAGGCTGATGGGCGAGCCCTGCCATTCGATCTTGCCTTCGATTTTTCCCTTGCCGTTGCGAATGACATCTTTCATGCCGAAACGTGCCAGCAAGTCGCCGGAATCCTGGATGTCGAGTTTGAAGTCCAGCGCGGTACTGCGCCGGTCCCGGCTGACCTTGTTGGCGGCGCCTGGCGTACTCACGCTGCTTGCTGCCGCCCCCGGTTGCAGACGCCAGGCGCCGCTGGCCGTCAGCGTGGCCGCAGGCATGCTGAGGTTCAGTCGCTTCAGGCGCCATTCCCGTTGCGGGTCCCGTTGCACCTGCGAAGTCTGGTTCACCGCTTCAACTTCCAGGCGGCCCAGTTTCTTGCCCACCAGTTCAAAGTCCTCCACCACCACGTCCAGCGCGGGAATGCTGGAGGGCTGCTCGCCCAAGAGGTTCTCCACGTCCTGCGCTTCACTGGATCCCAAGGTTAAGCGGGACAGCCGTGCGTAGAGCCGCCCCACATTCGCGCTGTCGGCCGCCAGGTCGGGAATGCTGGCCTGGCGGTACTCCATTTGGCCACTGAACTCGGTCGCTTCGACCTGCCCCCGCCACAACCCGCCGGCGCGGTTGCCGGTGACCACCAGCTTGTGCAACACATGGTTGCCCCATCCCAATTCGCGGACCCGCAAGTTCACCGTTGTGGGCAGATAATCGCCCGCCGCGGTGCTCAGGTCCAGCTTCTTACCGCTGGAATTCACCGTGGGCAAGGTGTCTACCCATTGGGTCCAGTCGTCAACATCCAGCACGTCCAGGTTCACATGGGCCGCGACACCCCGGTTGGGCATTGCCACGCTGTCGCCCGCGCCGATGGTGAGCAATCCGCGCAGCACCCGACTTGCGTCTCCTGTACCGGCAGTGACTAGCGACAGGCTTGCCAAGCGGCCCCAGTCCAGTCGCATTTGGGTTTGGCCAGGTAACACTGCGCCGCCAGCGCTGTTGCCACTGCGTGCCGCGCCGAGCTCCAGGCGCACCGGAAGGGCCAGATCGGCGGGTTTGGCAAAGGGCGCGGGAAAGGTGAGGGCCATGCCGCTCAAGGCCGTACTGACCACCACTTCCGGGCCGCTGGGGCGCAGCACCATGGTCGCTTGGTACCTCGTACTGCCACTGGCATACCGTGCCAAAGTGGTTGCCATCGGTCCCATCTCACCGGCTTGGCGCAGCCCGTCGGCACTGGCCGTACCTTGCAGGCGTAGCACGCCGGGCGTGCTCTTGAAGGCCGCGCCGGTAACCGGCGACACACCTGTCAGGGCGGCAATGTCGGACGCGCCGTTGAGGGTGCCATCGACACGCACTTCCCCCCCCAACGCCTGGCCGACCACACCGCTGATGGCAAATCCACTCTCGGTAAAGCTGAGCTGTCCGCGTGCACGCACCAGCCGCGGCGTGCCGGGTATTGCCTGCACGTCGTTACCCTGCAAATTGACGGTGCCGCTCAGTGTTAAGCGGTTGGGATCAATCAAGGGAAAGTCCAGCTTGACGCGGTAATCCGCCATGCCATTGGCCGAGGCGCGCGCCAGGCCATGGTTGAGCACATCGTCAATGGCTGAGCCGTTGATCACGGCCAGCGCATCCGCCAGCGGGCCCCGACCCTGCGCGGTCATGGACGCCGTGGCACCGCCGTACAGGCTGTTGATTTGCGCGTCTATGCGCTCGGCTTGCAGGCCGTTACTCCCGACGCCGCCACCCCACAGTGCCCGTAGTCCTTTAAGCGAGAGAGTGGCCCGGTCCAGCAGAAACTCGCCGTTGATCTGGGTGAATGCAGGCCAGGGCTTGCGCCCTTTGGGCAGCAGGCTGGCTGGCACGTAAGCGAAGCTGCCGTTGGACAGCGTGCTGGAGATGCGGAATTCTCCCTGCTTGGGTTGCAGGAACGGGAACTGGCGCAAATCCCCTTTGAGCACGACCTTGGTGCCGCTGGCGCTGCCCCCACGCACTGCGTCACGCAGGTAATCGCGCACCTCTTGCTCAAGGGTCAGGGGCAGGTAGCGGTAGACGCGGGCCAAGTCGGCCCGGCTCAGATTGGCCTGCAATTCCAGAAAACCCGGGCCGCTTTGCGCCGCTCCCCGGCCTTCGAAGTTGGACCATTTCAGCAGCGGCATTTCGCCCTGCGCATCGGCATTGGCAAACCGCACTTTGGACGCAGCCAGGCTCAGGCGTGCACCTTCCATTTTCCATTGCACATCACCGGCAAACTGCGTCAGAGGAATCACCGGCTCTGAAAACCAGCCCGTCAAATCCACGCTGCCATTGGCCATCGCCAGATGCGCCTTGCCACCCTCTTGCGTCAGGTCGAATTCGAGGTCCAGTCCCAGAAAGCCCGGCACTGTGCGCGCTTGGGCTGCTACCGAGGCCTGAGCAATGCGGCCTTTGAGTGCATAGGTCAAGGGTGCCGTGGCGGAGCCCGTCCAAGTGCCTTGAATCGACTGGACCAAACCCATCGGTTTGTAGTTTTGCAGAGCAGTGCGCCACGCAGTGTCACGTGCGGACAAGCGCTGCACCAATTGGCTCAGTACCGACATATCGATGCTCTCGCCACTGAATTCGCCGTGTTCGACGGAGGCTCCTCTGCCGCTGCCCTGCCACCAGGTGAGTCGCGCTTTGCCGCCCGTCCATCGAATCCCCTCGTCCGTTTCGAACGCCAGACCATCGGTGCTGTATTCCAAGCCGCCGCCCAGATCCTTGAATGCCAGTCGGCCGGAGGCCTTGCGCAGCACTTGTTGCAGTTTGCCCTGCCCGATATGCACATCGTCGAGCAAAACGTCTGCGGTCACACCTGTCACCGCCGCGCGCTTAACGTCCACCCAGGCCCGCAGGCTGCCGCTGCCTTCGCTCACATCCAAGCCCAGGTCCACATAGGGCCGCCATCGGGCCCAATCCAAATGGTTGATGGCGCTGTACCACTGACCTTGCCAGTCTTGCCAGCGGCCGGGGTGCAGACTTAGCAGCGGTTGGGTGAATACGCCTTGGACACTCAGTCGTTCGCCCCAATGGGCCGGCGGGTCAGCGTTCAAACGCATGGCGTGGGTGAAGTGCCGGTTGCGCAGCACCAGGTCCACATTGGACAGCTCCAGCGGTTCGGTCTGCCGCAGCGCATCGGTCCAACGCACCGTGCCATGGCGTACGGCCAATTCAGGCTGGGTAAACAGCCAATCGGCACCAGGGCTGTCACCGCCGGGGGTTTGCGGGATTGCAAATCCACCCACCCACACCTGCCCGCCGGTGTCGCGTCGAATGTCCAGGACCGGGCTGTCGATGTAAAGCTGCTCCAGTCCGCCGGACAGCAGGGAACGCGGTGAAACGGCCGCAATCACCGATGAAAGCTCCAAAGCCACCTGCCCTTGGGCGTCATGCACCTGTACACCGCGCAGCTCCACCGAAGGGATCAGTCCATTGGACTGCGCCGTGATGCTGCCGATATGCACCACTGCACCCAAGGTGCGTGAGGCCTGGTCTTCCAGCCAGGGACGCAAATCGTCGATTCGCGGCACAATGACAAAGTGCAAAGCCACCCAGATCAGTCCGAGCAGCAACCAGCCACCGGCCACCAGTCGCAGCGCCCATTTGGCAGCAACGCCAACGGTCAAAAGCAAACGCGAAGGGGCGGGAATTGTGTTGGTCATCGGATTGTTGTCACCAACGGAGAATTATGACCCCCAACCGCCTTGATTCCGGGGCAGTGCACTCCCGCTTTGCACAACGCATCCGGCGCCGTTACGGCGCTGCGATGGCGATGCTGACCGGGGGTGTGCCGCGTCGTGCGGGCCAGGAACAGCTCTTTGCCACCCTGCGCGCAGGCGGTGAGACGGTGTCTGCAGCCTTGCGAATGACCCGCCACTGGGTGCTGGAGCGCTTGATGGTGCTTGATGTGGAGCAGGGCTTGCCCTTGACCCAGGTCATGGGCGCGATGACCGATTTGGCTGAATTCGCTCTGTGTGTTGCTGCAGAACAGGCCAGCGCCGACTTGGAAGAAGTGCATGGCGCGCCATTGAACCCGGACGGCCGGCGCTGCAATCTGTGCATTGTGGGCATGGGCAAGTTCGGTGCCCGCGAACTCAATGTCTCCAGCGACATTGATTTGATTTACGTGTACGACCAGGACGGCGAGACCGCGGGGTCGGACACGGGCCGGGGCCGCATCTCCAACCAGGAGTTTTTTGGCAAATGGGTGCGGGCTGTATTTGCCCTGGTGGGGGAGACCTCGGAGCACGGTTTTGTGTTCCGGCTGGATCTGGCACTGCGCCCCAATGGCAATTCCGGGCCGCCCGCCATCTCTTTGGGTGCGCTGGAAACCTATTTGCAGGCCCAGGGCCGGGAGTGGGAGCGCTTTGCCTGGCTCAAAAGCCGGGTGGTGGCGCCCGCCGCTGCCACCCAATGGCCGCTCACGTTGCAATTGCGCTCCATCGTTATGCCCTTTGTGTTCCGGCGCTACCTGGACTACGGCGTGTTCGACGCCTTGCGCGTGCTGCACCGCCAGATCCGCGACCATGCCGCCAAGCGCAGTGCCGGGCGGCCCGAGCGCCACAACGACGTGAAGCTGTCGCGCGGCGGGATCCGCGAAATTGAATTCACCGTGCAGCTGCTCCAGGTGGTGCGCGGCGGGCAGTTCCCGGAGCTGCGCACCCGCCCTACG
>CAIWRE010000087.1 GCA_903914985.1 uncultured beta proteobacterium
CCGAGGCCATGCCCAGGCTGGTGGGCTTCTCGTCGCGGATGGTCTCAATGAGGATCCAGGTTAGGGCACCGGCCGCCGCTGCCACCTGAGTCACGGTGAGGGCTCGGGCCGTCTCGAGGTTTGAGGCCACGGAGGAGCCGGCGTTGAAGCCGAACCACCCCACCCACAGCAGGCCCGCCCCAAGCAGGGTGAAGGTCAGGTTGTTGGGCGCCATGGCGGTCTTGGGGTAGCCATGGCGTGCGCCGAGAAACAGGGCCAGAGCCAGGCCGCCCGCGCCGGAGGAGATGTGCACCACCGTGCCGCCAGCGAAGTCGATGGCGCCCTTGGCGCCCAGGTTGAAAAAGTAGCCGTCAGGGGCCCACACCCAGTGACAGAGCGGGCAGTAGACGAAGAGGACCCACAGCGTGATGAAGGCCAGCCAGCCCCGGAAGGAGATCCGCTCCGCCACGGCCCCGGCGATGAGTGCGGGCGTGATGATGGCGAACTTGCCCTGGAACATGGCGAAGGCGTATTCCGGCACCCCGGCGGGGAGGATCGTGTGGTCGATGCCCCGCAGCAGGAAGAGCTTCGAGTCCCAGCCGATGAGGCCGCCGAGGGCATTGGGGCCGAAGCTGAGCGCGTAGCCCACCACCGCCCAGAGCACGCCCACCACGGCCATGGCCGCGTAGGAGTGCATCATGGTTCCGAGGACGTTCTTGGTCCGCACCAGGCCGCCGTAGAACAGGGCCAGGCCAGGAACCGTCATCAAAATCACCAGCAGGGTGGAGACCATCATCCATGCAGTGTCGCCCTTGTTAGGAACGGCCACAGGGGCGGAGGCGTCTGCCGCAGGTGCCGAAGCTGCCACAGCTACGGCGGGTGCCGCAGCATCGGCAGGCGCGGCGGCCTTGGTTTCAGAAGCGGCAGCCGCCGCAGGTGCGGCAGTTTGTGCCAGAGCAAACGAGCCTGCAGTCAGCAGACCCAAGCCCAGCGCGAGAGATACGAGTAGTTTTTTCATCATGAATTCCTTTCTGTGCCGAGCGTTACAGCGCTTCTTTGCCGGTTTCACCCGTGCGGATACGCACCACCTGTTCGAGGTCGTACACGAATACCTTGCCGTCACCGATCTTGCCGGTGCGCGCCGCGCCTTCAATGGCTTCAATGACGCGGTCCAGGAGGGCCGAATCAATCGCTGCCTCGATCTTGACCTTGGGCAAAAAGTCCACAACGTACTCGGCTCCGCGGTACAACTCGGTGTGGCCTTTTTGGCGTCCGAAGCCTTTGACTTCGGTCACCGTAATGCCTTGGACGCCAATGCTGGAGAGGGCTTCACGCACCTCGTCGAGCTTGAACGGTTTAATGATGGCCGTAACTAACTTCATGTGTTCACCTCAGCTTGAAAAAGAGTGGTTTGCAGGCACACCGGATCACTGCGCTGCCTCCCCACGGGTGTGGGAGATGGTCTGGGATAGCAGAACCCGTGCCAACTGACGCATTCCCTGGCATTTCCCCTAGACAAATGGGGCTTTCCAATAATTTAAATTTCCGTTACTATATACTGTATAAATAACCATGTTGCACGCAATTGGTGCGTTTTGCGGTGCTTCTTGGCAACGGGTGCACTATTACGGGGAGTGGTTGTATGGGTCTGTCACTGGTTCAAAGTCGGGTGCTCTTGGGTTTGGAGGCCTTGCAGGTCACCGTCGAGGTCCACATGGCCAACGGCCTGCCTAGCTTTACCTTGGTCGGGTTGGCCGACGTGGAGGTCAAAGAGGCGCGGGAGCGGGTGCGCTGCGCCATCCAGAATGCGGGGCTGGAGTTTCCGCACAACAAACGCATCACGGTCAACCTGGCCCCCGCCGACTTGCCCAAAGACTCCGGACGTCTGGATCTGCCGATTGCGCTCGGCATCCTGGCGGCCAGCGGGCAAATCGACGGCGCACGGTTAGCGGACTACGAATTTGCCGGTGAACTCTCGCTCTCCGGCGCCTTGCGCCCTGTGCGGGGGGCCTTGGCCATGGCGCTGGCCTTGCACACGGCCCGCGTGAACAGCCGCTTGGTACTGCCACCTGGTAGCGCCGAGGAAGCCGCATTGGTGCCCGGTGCCCGGGTCTACCGTGCGGTGCATTTGCTGGATGTAGTGCGCCAGTTCGCACCCGAGGGCGCAGTGTCTGCACCTGACGCCGCCAGCGGCGACGAAGGATGGAATCGGGTGAGCGCGACAGCCCCGTGCGAGGGCGGTGCTTTGGCCGACCTGGCCGACGTCAAAGGCCAGGCGGGTGCCAAGCGCGCGCTGGAGATTGCGGCCGCCGGAGGCCACAGCCTGTTGCTGGTCGGGCCACCGGGCGCGGGCAAATCCATGCTGGCGCAGCGTTTTGCGGGGCTGCTGCCGCCCATGTCCACCGACGAGGCACTGCAAAGCGCGGCCATTGGCAGCTTGAGCGGGCGCTTCGATATTCGCCGCTGGGGCCAGCGCCCTACGGGCAGTCCGCACCACTCCGCCAGTGCGGTGGCCTTGGTGGGCGGGGGCTCGCCGCCCCGACCCGGCGAAATATCACTTGCGCACCATGGTGTGCTGTTTCTTGACGAGTTGCCGGAGTTTCCGCGCAGTGCGCTTGAAGCGCTGCGCGAACCCTTGGAAACCGGCACCATCACTATTTCGCGTGCGGCACGGCGTGCCGAATTTCCGGCCCGCTTTCAATTGATCGCCGCCATGAACCCCTGCCCCTGTGGCTATCTGGGCGCCACGACGCGGGCCTGCCGCTGCACGCCCGACCAGGTCAGCCGCTACCAGGGCAAGCTCAGTGGCCCGCTGATGGACCGCATTGACTTGCACGTGGAAGTGCCCGCCTTGCCCAGCCACGAGCTGCTGGGCGCACCGGCGGGCGAATCCACCCATGCCATTCGTGCGCGTTGCACCGAGGCGCGGGGACGCGCCGAAGCCCGCCAGGGTAAAGCCAACCAGGCGCTCAACGGCGGTGACATTGACCTGCAAGTGCGCTTGGAGCCCACAGCGGCCAAGTTTTTGACCAGTGCTGCGGCCCAGCTGGGCTGGTCGGCGCGCGGCACCCACCGCACGCTGAAGATTGCGCGCACCATTGCCGACTTGGCGGGTTCGGACACCACGGCATTGAGCCATGTGGCTGAAGCCATGCAGTACCGTCGATCCTTGAAAAACGCATAAATGCGCAGACCCGCACGGGGACGGCGGCAATCGGCGAGACAATAAGAGGTGTTTTTCAGCAGACCCGGCTCTCGAGCATTGGCTGCGTTGTAGGCCAACCCGGTACCCCAGCTTCGTGTCTTATTCCCACATCCTGAATGAAATATTCGGCTACGAGCGCTTTCGTGGTCCCCAGCAAGACATCATTGAACACGTGGGCGGTGGCGGCGACGCTTTGGTGCTCATGCCCACCGGCGGCGGCAAATCCCTGTGCTACCAAATCCCCGCGATTGCCCGCCACCGGGCTGGCCAGGGCGTGACGATCGTTATTTCGCCACTGATTGCTCTGATGCACGACCAGGTCGGAGCCCTGCACGAGGCCGGGGTGAGTGCGGCCTTTCTCAACTCCACGCTCTCGGGGGAAGAGGCTTACCAGGTCGAGCAGCGCATGCTGCGGGGCGACATCACACTGTTGTATGCGGCGCCGGAGCGCGTCACCACGCCGCGTTTTTTGGCGCAGCTCGACGCGCTCTTCGAGCGCGGCATGCTGAGTTTGTTTGCGATCGACGAAGCCCACTGCGTGAGCCAGTGGGGCCATGATTTCCGCCCCGAATACCGGGCACTCACGGTGTTGCACGAACGTTTCCCCGGCGTGCCGCGCATGGCGCTCACTGCAACGGCTGACGACTTGACGCGCGCCGACATCCTGGAGCGGCTCCAGTTGCAAGACGCGCGCGCCTTTGTCAGCAGCTTTGACCGACCCAATATTCGCTACACCATTGTCGAAAAGCGCGATGCCACCACGCAGCTGATGCGCTTTATTGAGCGGGAGCATCCGGACGAGGCCGGGATCGTGTACTGCCAGTCGCGCAAAAAGGTCGAGGACATGGCCCACACCTTGTGCGAGGCGGGTATTGACGCGCTGCCCTAC
>CAIWRE010000088.1 GCA_903914985.1 uncultured beta proteobacterium
CGTGGTGCAGTCCGCCATTACCCGTGCCCAGCCCATCATGCTGACCGGCTTGGCCGCCATGCTGGGTGCCTTCTTCATCCTGGACGACCCCATCTTTAACGGCTTGGCCATCTCGCTGATCTTCGGCATCTCAGTGTCCACCGTGCTCACGCTGGTGGTGATTCCCACCCTGTACTACGCCGCCTACCGCAAGCGCCCCGAGGCCTTGGCGACGCAAGAAGTTTCTGTTTAATTTTCAAGGAGTATTTTGATGACCTCATGGCAAATGGTTCGTTTGGTGGCCGGTGTTTTTATTCTGGGCTCGCTGGCCATGGGCATCCCCGAAAGCCCACTTTTTGTCAGCTCGTGGTGGTTGGCATTTACCGCCTTTGTCGGGCTGAACCTGGCACAAAGTGCGCTGACCCGCTGGTGCCTGATGGAAACGATCATGCGCAAGATCGGCCTGCAAGCAGGTAACTGAAGACCAAGTCGAGATTCACAATGACAAGCAAAAAAGCGATTGCCCGGGCCTTGTTGATCGCACTGATGGGTGCCAGTGCCGCAGGGACACATGCTTTAGACCTGGCGCAGGCTTGGCGCGCCGTGCAAACGGCCGACCCCGCAATGGCTGTGGCCCGTGCAGTCGCCCAAGGCGGCGAAACGCAGCGACAGCAAGCAACAGCAATGTGGCGACCACAGGTTTCTGTCAGTGTGGGGGCAGGCATGGCGGGAGCAGATTCGGCGAGTACCGGCGCGCACTTTGCAGCACCTGGTTTGGGGGCCTCCAACGGCGTTGACTTCAACACTTCGGTGAACTCCGGCGTAAGTACCCGTTGGTCGGTTTCTGCGCGACAAGCTCTGCGCAGTGGCGAACGAAGCGTGCAGGCGCGACAGCTGGAACTGGGCGCAGACATGGCTCAAGTGCAGTCAATCAATGCGCAGCGCGACTTAATGCTGCTGACCGCCAGGCGCTACATTGACCTGCTCGTGGCTCAGAGCCACCTGGACTTGCTGCGCCAGCAGCAGGTGGCGGTGAACAAGGCGCTGGTGGAGGCCCAGGATCGATTTGCATTGGGTGATAAACCCGTAACTGAGACCTACGAGGCCCGAGCCCGTGCAATGGTTTTGCAGGCTCAGCTATTGAGTGCAGAAAACACAGGGGTGATGGCTAAACGGGTACTGGCGCAGTCCACAGGACTGCCCGAGTCGGAGCTAAGCTTGCATGCGCCGTCTTTCACGGTGGGTGCAGACTTTACCGAGACGCTCAGTTTGGAGCAATGGCTCACGATGGCCTTGGAAAAAAATGGGGCGGTTCGCTTGCAAGCAATGCGCTTGCAAAGCGCGCAAGTGGAAGTTAGTAAACACAGCGTAGGGGCCAGTTCCACCTTGGAGCTGGTCGCACAAGTCGGGCAGGACCGCGTCAGTGGTGACGGCGATTTCGGCCCCGCAACGAACTCGTCCGGGCAAAGGATGGTGGGACTGCAATGGTCCATGCCGGTGTTGACTGGTGGCATGCGCGATGCGCGCCAGCATCAGGCACTGTTTCTGCAGGATCAGGCGCAGGCGGAACTTGAGGCAGCGCGGCAACAGACGGGGCACTTGGTCCAGCAGTTGTGGCTCACTCTGCAAACCGGCCCAGCGCGTCTGCGGGCAATGCAGGCTGCACACCAAGCGTCCAAAGCAAGACTCGAAGCAACGCGACTGGGGCTCCAGGTAGGGGACCGAACAACGTTGGACCTGTTGCAAGCGGAAAGCGACTCTTCGGCCGCTGCACTGGCGCTGGTGCAGGCTAGCGGCGATCTGTTGTTAGCACGCCTGCAACTCGGCGTAATGGCCGGTGCGCTGGACGACGCAGAGCTAGAGGCTCTAAATACGGCTTGGTTTCATTGATTCCACACGAGCTTTACTGATTTCACATTTCCTCTCTCCGGCGTCGACAACGCGTGAAAAAAGTCGCCGTCTCGGCTGTTCAAGTCGCCCGCCCGATCGCGATGGGCAAGCGCAGCTTGATGGGTTTGGGCTGCGCTACCAAGTCGTTTGCGGCTTCTATGAGGTGCCTGTTTCAAAGGTGTGGATCAGTGTGCTTTTAGGCGAAGCAGGTTGGAGTCGAAAACTTCAACGACTACTGCAATTCCCTGGCCTACGCTTTGGGTTACCGTGCAAAAGCTCTCAAATTGCTCCAGTACCCGATCTAGATGTTCCAGGGACGCTGCGGGAACCCCCAATGTCAGCACCGCGCGGATCTGCAGTACGCGCAGTCGGCCTTCGCTGTTGCGCCCGACTTGGGCCTCTACATCGCAGCGCAGTGGATCGGGACTTTGCTTGAACTTGCGTAGCGCAAACAGC
>CAIWRE010000089.1 GCA_903914985.1 uncultured beta proteobacterium
GAGCTGAGCATGCCGGTGATTCAACCCGCCGAGCTGTGGCAGGAAACAGGGCGTTTTGAAAAAATGGGCCCCGAGCTGCTTCGGGTGAAAGACCGCCACACCCGTGACTACGTGGTGCAACCTACCAGCGAAGAGGTGATTACCGACATTGCCCGCCAGGAAATCAAAAGCTACAAGCAACTGCCCAAAAACTTCTACCAAATTCAGACCAAATTCCGCGACGAACGCCGCCCGCGTTTCGGCTTGCTGCGTGGCCGCGAGTTCACCATGAAAGACGCTTACAGCTTTGATCGCGACGTCGATTCGGCCAAGGCCAGCTACCAGGTGATGGCGCAGGCCTACCGCCGGATTTTTGACCGCTTTGGACTGACCTACCGCGCGGTGGCCGCTGACAGCGGCGCCATCGGTGGTGATTTGAGCGAAGAGTTCCAGGTGATTGCCGCCACCGGCGAAGACGCCATCGTCTACAGCACCGGCAGCGAATATGCCGCCAATATGGAAAAGGCCGAAGCGCTGGCCCCTGCCGGTCCACGCCCTGCGCCTACGGCACCCCTGACCAAGGTGGCTACGCCTGGCAAGAGCACCTGTGTGGATGTGGCCGAGTACTTGGGCTTGCCGCTTGAAAACTCGCTCAAGTCCCTGGTGGTAGCGACCGACGAGCGGGACGAAGCCGGTCAGATTGTCAAATCACAAGTGTGGCTGCTGCTCATCCGTGGCGACCGCAGCATGAATGAAGTCAAAGTCGGCAAGGTCCCGGGTCTGGCCGATTTCCGCTTCGCCACGCTGGCCGAAATTGAGGAGCACTTCGGCTGCGAGCCAGGTTACCTGGGTCCGGTCGGCCTGAAAAAACCGCTGCGCGTGGTGGCCGACCGCGAGGTGGCGCTCATGAGTGACTGGATTTGCGGTGCCAATGAAGTGGACTTTCACATCACCGGTGTGAACTGGGGCCGCGACCTGCCCGAGCCCGACATGGTGGCTGATATTCGCAATGTCGTGGTCGGCGATGCTTCCCCCGACGGCAAAGGCGAGTTGGCGATTGAGCGGGGCATTGAGGTGGGCCACATCTTCTATTTGGGCACCGAATACAGCAAGGCCATGAATGCAACCTTCCTGGATGTCAACGGCAAGCCCCAGCCTATGGAAATGGGTTGCTACGGCATCGGTATCACGCGCCTGCCCGCTGCGGCGATTGAGCAAAACCACGACGCGCGCGGCATCATCTGGCCCGATGCACTGGCGCCGTTCACCGTGGTGCTGTGCCCCATCAGCCCCGACCGTTTTCCTGACGTGAAAGCAGCCGCCGACGCGCTGTATGCGGAGTTGCTGGCCGCTGGTGTGGACGTGATGCTGGACGACCGCAACGAACGCCCCGGCGCCATGTTTGCCGACTGGGAACTCATTGGCGTGCCGCACCGCATTACCCTGGGTGACCGCGGGCTGAAAGAAGGCATGGTCGAGTACCAGCACCGCCGTGACACAGCGGCCACCAGCGTGCCCGTGGGCGAGATTGCCGCACTGGTGCGCTCCCGCATTCGCGTCTAAGGCGCGCCATGCAGGGCGGACTTCAGGGTGCGACCCGGCGGGCGTTGTTGCGCACCGCAGGCCTTGCCCCCGCGCTGGCACTGCCGGGTCTGCTGGGTTTGGGTTCAGGCTCAGCGCATGCGGGTGGGCAAATTGAAGAACCCCTGGTGGACTCGGTGCGCTCGGCCTTGAGTGCGGCTATCCGCAATGCCGCACCGCCCGTACCCGAATTTCCCAATGCACCAGCGCAAACGCAGTACCAGAGCTGGCTGTACCGCACCCGCAGCTTGTTGCGCCGTCGCCGTCCGGAGGTGGGTGATTGGCAGGACTTTTTGCAGACCGTGTGGTACGAGAGCAAGCGCGCAGGCTTGGACGTGTCCCTGGTGATGGGATTGATTCAGGTGGAGAGCAATTTCCGCAAACACGCGGTCAGCAGTGTGGGCGCGCGCGGCTTTATGCAGGTGATGCCGTTTTGGGTGCGGCTGATTGGCGAAGGTGACCCCAGCGTCTTGTTTCGGCTGCAGGCCAATTTGCGCTTTGGCTGCGTGATTCTGCGCCACTACCTGGACCGCGAGCAGGGTGACGAATTTATGGCGCTGGGCCGCTACAACGGCTCGCGGGGGCAGGCGGCTTACCCCAACGCGGTGCGCGCCGCGCAGCGCAACTGGCACTACGTGGCGTAAACCTCGGGTGCTTTAGGCGGCGGGGTTGGTGCCCAAGGCTTGCACCAGTTCGCCGGACTCGTACATTTCCATCATGATGTCCGAGCCGCCGATGAACTCGCCCTTGACATACAGCTGCGGAATCGTGGGCCAGTTGCTGTATTCCTTGATGCCTTGGCGGATGGCGTCGTCTTCCAGCACATTCACGGTTTTGACCGACTTGGTATCGACGCCGCAGGCTTTCAGAATTTGAATGGCCCGGCCCGAAAAGCCGCACTGGGGAAAGCTGGCGTTGCCCTTCATGAACAGGACCACCTCATTGGTTTTGACCAGGGTGTCAATGCGTTGTTGTGCGTCGCTCATGCTGAGATCCTTTGCTGGGTAATTTCAAAACAGCCCCAATTATTTCATTTTCGGGCGTGGCTCCGTCCCGCCGCCCGGGCATTTGCCAAGCGGCGCAGGGTTTTTCCGATAATGGCGGTCTGTTTCGCTTCTCAAAACCAACGGAAATCCCATGAAAATTACCAAAAACAGCGCTGTCACCGTCCGCTACAAGGTCTCCAACGCCCAGGGCAAAGTGCTGGAGGAAAGCCAAGAGCCCATGGCCTATCTGCACGGCGGCTACGGCAACTTGTTTCCCAAAGTGGAAGAAGCGCTGGAAGGCCAGGAAGTCGGCTTCAAGGTGCTGGTGGAGCTTTCTGCGGACGACGCCTTTGGCCAGCGCGACGAAGCCTTGCTGCAAACCATTCCCAAAACCCATTTTCCGCCCGGCGTCAAAGTCGGTGGTCAGATCGAGGGCCAAGACGCCCAGGGTCACAGCCGTGCATTCACGGTGCTCAAAATCAAGGGCGACCAGGTCATGCTCGACGGCAACCACCCCTTGGCCGGTCAAGCGCTGCGCTTTCAGGTGCAGGTGATCGAAGTGCGTGCAGCGTCCGAAGAAGAGGTGGCCCACGGCCATGTGCACGGCGCGCACGGCCACCACCACTAAGCTCCTCAAGCGCCAAGGCCGC
>CAIWRE010000090.1 GCA_903914985.1 uncultured beta proteobacterium
CGGCACCGCGCCGCAGTTCACGGTAGACGTGTCGGCCGAGTCGCTGGACAAAACCGCCGGTATGGACGCCACCGGAACGGTCAATTTGGAAAAAGCCCTGCGCGCCAACGACCGCTTGGGTGGCCATTTGGTGTCCGGCCATGTGGACGGCATGGGCCAGGTGACGCACTTTGCCCAAGTGGGCGAAAGCTGGGAGCTGCGCGTGCTGGCACCGGCATCGCTTGCCAAGTACCTGGCCTACAAAGGCTCCATCACCATCAATGGCGTGAGCCTCACGGTCAACCGCATTGCTGATGTGACCGGTGGCTGTGAGGTCAGCATCAACCTGATTCCACACACCGTGGAGAACACCGCACTGCATCGTTTGCAGAGTGGCAGCCGCGTGAACCTCGAAATCGACTTGATTGCGCGCTACGTGGAGCGCATGCTGGGCAGCGGCGCGCTTAAAAGTTGAGCGTTTTCACGCCCTGCGCGGTACCCAGCAAGCACACCTGGGCGCGCTGAAAAGCAAACACCCCCACCGTCACCACGCCGGGCCATTGGCTGACCTCGGCTTCAAACGCCAGTGGGTCGTGAATCTTCAAGCCCACAACGTCCACAATGTGCTGGCCGTTGTCGGTCACCAAGGGCTGGCCATTTTTGTGGCGCACCACGGCTTGGCCGCCCAGCGCCGCAAACTGGCGCACCACGCGCGCTGTGGCCATGGGAATGACTTCGACCGGCAAGGGAAACGCACCCAGCACGTTCACCAGCTTGGACTCATCGGCAATGCATACAAACTTGTCGGACAGCGCCGCCACGATTTTTTCGCGGGTGAGCGCTGCGCCCCCGCCTTTGACCATATGGCCCTGGTGGTCGATTTCGTCGGCGCCGTCGATGTAGACCGACAGGCGCTCTACCTGGTTGGCATCGAACACAGGAATGCCCAGTGCCAGAAGGCGCTCGGTGCTGGCCACAGAGCTCGATACCGCGCCAGGAATTTGGTCTTTGATCGTGGCCAGGGCGTCAATGAACTTGTTCACCGTGGAGCCGGTCCCCACGCCCACCAACTCACCACGTACCACATACTGCAGCGCGGCCTGCCCCACCAGCGTCTTGAGTTCGTCCTGGGTCAAGGAATCGCTCTGTGGAGCAGTTTGACCGTGCGTTTGGGGGGTGTTGGTGTTCATCTGGGAAAATCGGCGCTATTGTGAAAAAAATGTAACGGGAATTATCCGATGTCTCTTGTGCCCTACGGCCTGGTCCGGCCCTTTTTATTCCGCATGGACCCGGAAGCCGCCCACGACCTCACACTCAATGCGGTGGCGCGTACCCAGGGCACCGTCTTGGAAAAGCTCTACGCCCAAGCCCAGGTGCAAGACCCGGTCACGCTCGCAGGCCTGCGCTTTCCTAACCGGGTGGGCTTGGCGGCAGGCCTGGACAAAAACGCACGCTGCATTGACGGCCTGGGTGCCATGGGCTTTGGCTTTGTGGAAGTGGGCACCGTCACACCGCTGGCCCAAAGCGGCAACGCCAAGCCGCGCATGTTCCGCCTGCCGGACGCGCAGGCCTTGATCAACCGCCTGGGCTTTAACAACCAAGGCTTGGACGCTTTTGTGGCCAACGTGCAGCGCTCTGCCCTGCGGCGCGCACAAAGCCCGGGCCTGTTGCTGGGGCTGAACATCGGCAAAAACGCTGCCACGCCCATAGAGCGGGCCACGGATGATTACCTGGCCTGCCTGGAAGGTGTTTACCCCCACGCCGACTATGTGACCATCAATATCTCCAGCCCCAACACCAAGAACCTGCGCGCGCTGCAAAGCGACGAGGCCCTCGATGGCCTGTTGGGCGCGCTGGCCCAACGTCGCGAGGAACTCGCCCAGCGCCAGGCTAAGCATGTGCCCCTGTTTTTGAAGATCGCACCCGACTTGGATGCGGAGCAAATTGCCGCCATTGCCGCCACCCTGCAACGCCACCACATGGATGGCGTGATTGCCACCAACACCACACTGGCGCGCGAGGCGGTGCAGTGGCTGCCCCACTCCAACGAAGCGGGCGGCCTGTCTGGCGCGCCGGTGCGCGACATGAGCCGCCAGGTGATACGGGGCCTGCGCACCGCGCTGGGCCCGGACTTTCCTATCATCGGCGTGGGCGGCGTGCTCAGCGGCGCCGATGCCGTAGGCCACTTAGACGCCGGTGCGAACCTGGTGCAGATTTACACCGGCCTCATCTACCGGGGCCCGGCTCTGGTGCGGGAAGTAGCTTTGGCATTGAAGCAGCGCTCGGCTGCATAGCGTTTGCTGCGGGCTCGAGACCTAGTCGTCCTCGGAAGCTGCAATCTCAGGAAACAAGACCTCGGTAAAGCCGAATTGGGTCATGTCGGTCATGCGCATGGGGTAAAGCTTGCCCCACAGGTGGTCGCACTCGTGCTGCACCACACGCGCATGAAATCCTTCGACCGTACGGTCGATGGGGTCGCCGTATTGGTCAAAGCCGGTGTAGCGGATCTGCGACCAGCGTGGCACCACGCCCCGCATGCCTGGCACCGAGAGACAGCCCTCCCAGTCGTCCTCGGTGGCCTCTGACAAAGGCGTGATCACTGGATTAACCAGCACGGTGGGCGGCACGATGGGGCGGTCGGGGTAGCGGGGGTTGCGCGCATGCGAGCCGAAGATCACCACCTGCAAGTCCACGCCGATTTGCGGTGCCGCCAGACCTGCGCCATTGGCAGCGCGCATGGTGTCCAGAAGGTCGGTGACCAACAGGTGCAAAGCGTCGGTATCAAACTCCGTGACCGGCTGCGCCGTGCGCAGCAAGCGGGCGTCGCCCATTCTCAAAATCTCGCGCACGCTCATGCCTGCTCCAGCATTTGGCGCAAAGCCGGCTCGTCAATCACCGCCACACCGAGTTCGTGGGCCTTGTCGAGCTTGCTGCCCGCCTCCGACCCTGCCAGCACATAGCTGGTTTTTTTGCTGACCGAACCGGACACCTTGGCGCCGGCCGCTTCGATCAAATCTTTGGCGGCGTCGCGCCCCAGCGTGGGCAAGGTGCCGGTGATGACAAAGGTCAATCCCGCAAGGGGTTTGGGCGCGTCACTGGCGGCATCTAAGGCGAGCCAATGGATGCCGCAGGCCCGCAATTGCTCCACCACCTCGCGGTTGTGGGTCTGGTCAAAAAAGGTGCGGATGCTTTGTGCCACCGTGGGACCCACATCGTTGACTTCCAGCAGTTGCTCCAGCGTGGCGTCCATGATGGCGTCGATCTGGCCAAAGTGGCGGGCCAGCGCCTTGGCCGTGGCCTCGCCCACATGGCGGATGCCCAGACCAAACAAAAACCGGGGCAGCGTCGTGTCCTTGGACTTTTCTAATGCATCCACCACGTTCTGCGCGGACTTGTCGGCCATGCGCTCCAGTGCGGCCAGCGCGGTAAAGCCCAGGCGGTACAGGTCTGGCAGGGTGTGAATCAGGCCGGCGTCTACCAATTGGTCCACCAGCTTTTCGCCCAGGCCTTCCACCTCTACCGCACGCCGCTGCGCAAAATGCAGAATGGCTTGCTTGCGCTGGGCGCTGCAAAACAGGCCGCCCGTGCAACGGTAGTCGGCCTCGTCCTCTTCGCGCACCGCGACCGACCCACACACCGGGCACACGTGGGGCATGGTGAACAGGCTGCCACGCTGCGTCGAGGCCAGGCTCTCAGGCACCACGGCCACCACCTCGGGAATCACATCGCCCGCGCGACGCACGATCACGGTGTCGCCCACCCGCACGTCTTTGCGCCGGGCCTCGTCTTCGTTGTGCAAAGTGGCATTGGTGACGGTCACGCCACCCACAAACACGGGCGCCAGTTTGGCCACGGGCGTGAGTTTGCCGGTGCGGCCCACCTGCACGTCGATGGCCAGTACGGTGGTCAGCTGCTCCTGCGCCGGATATTTGTGTGCAACGGCCCAGCGCGGCTCGCGGCTCACAAAGCCCAAGCGCTGTTGCAGCGCCAGCTTGTTGACCTTGTAGACCACACCGTCAATGTCGTAGGGCAGCGTGTCGCGCAAGCCACCAATGCGTTGGTGAAAATCGACCAGGCCTTCTGCGCCCAGCGCCGTGCTGGTGAGATCGGCCACCGGAAAACCCCAGGCCTTGAGCGCCAGCAGCAGTTCATGGTGGGTGGCCACATCGACGCTGCCGCGCACCTCGCCCACGCCATACGCGAAAAAGCTCAAGGGTCGCGCCGCGGCAATGGCGGGGTCCAACTGGCGCACCGCGCCTGCGGCCGCATTGCGCGGGTTGACAAAGGTTTTTTCACCCCGCTCGCCGTGCGCGATGCGCCCACGCTGGCGTTCGTTCAAGGCCTCGAAGTCGTCGCGGCGCATATAGACCTCGCCGCGCACCTCCAAAATGTCGGGCACTGGCATGGCGTTGGACGCGCGCAGCTTGAGCGGAATTTGGCCAATGGTGCGGATGTTTTGCGTGACGTCTTCGCCATACTCGCCGTCGCCCCGCGTGGCAGCCTGCACCAGGATGCCAGCCTCGTAGCGCAGGTTCAGGGCCAGGCCATCAAACTTCAGCTCTGTGACGTACTCCACCAGGTCCGCATCGGGCTCCAATTCCAGCTCTTTGCGCACCCGCGTGTCAAAGGCTTGCGCGCCGCTTGACTCGGTATCCGTCTCAGTGCGGATGCTGAGCATAGGCACCGCATGGCGCACGGTGGCAAACCCGTCTAAGGGCTTGCCACCCACGCGCTGGGTGGGAGAGTCAGGCCTGCGCCATTGGGGATGCGCCGCCTCCAGTGCCTGCAGCTCCTGGAACCATTGGTCATAGACCGCATCGGGC
>CAIWRE010000091.1 GCA_903914985.1 uncultured beta proteobacterium
AGGCGTGGAGTTCACCCCCATCCTCGGTACTGCCGGTGCAGACGCCCTCAAGGGCACAACGGGCTACGACACCCTGGACGGACAGGGTGGCGACGACAAGCTCACGGGCGGTGCGGGCTTGGACACCTTTGTGGTCAGCAGTGGCAACGACACGGTTGCGGATTTCAATCTGCTGACCAAGGGCGCAACTGGTAGCGAAATCCTGCAAGTGTCTGCTGGTGCAATAGCCGATGCCACAGTGAAGGCGGCGTGGACTGCCACGGCAGACTCATTCAATCTGGGAACCGCAAACATCCTGACTTCGGGGCTGGGTGTTGACCTGTCAGCGCTTACCCAAGGCCAAGGGTGGAATGTGACCAACGCGGGAGCCACAACCACTCTCACCGGTAGTCAGTTCGGCGATGTGTTGACTGGTGGCGCGGCCATTGACCTACTGAACGGGGGCGCAGGCGACGACATTCTGATCGGCGGCAAAGGCAACGACATCTTGACGGGCGGTGCTGGAGCAGACACCTTCCGGCTAAGCGGCGACACCAAAACTGACCACATCACCGACTTCTTGTCAGGCACCGACCACATCCAGTTGGACAATTTGGTGTTCAAGGCGCTTGTGACCGAGGGCCCTCTTGGAGCAAACCAGTTTGCGCAAGGCACCAAAGCGCTCACCACCAGCCAGCGCCTGGTTTACGACCAACCCACAGGCAACCTTTGGTACGACGCAGATGGCTCGGGCAAAACGGCGGCGATGTTGATCGCGGTGCTGGACAACCACCAAACGCTGACTTATGCGGACTTGGCGGTGATTTAGGGATGCCCTGAAGCACCACTGGCGGCTCATGCGGCTCTACCGTGCTTCTCTTGCCACTCAGAAAGCTCCAAAGGCCTGATACCAAAGCGCACTGCGTTGCCGGCATGCAGGGCCGCAAACTCCTGCAGTACCAATGTGATGAAGTGGTCGCGATCCGCATCTGCCACCATGTTCGGCGTCTTGGCACTCACCACTGTGGTGCTCGCAGCTTCATCACTTTTGACAATGGCGGCGACGACCTCGTTGAGGGCTTGGCGGTAGCGGAGCCGGAAAATGTCTGGCGGCACAAGGTTCTGTTTAACCGCAACATATTGCTGACATGACCGTTCGTAGGCCCAGACAAAGACGTCGCGTAAGAGTTCGATCCGGTTGAGTTCGTAGACGCCGATCATGGCGTCGACATAGGCCTGTTGCGGAACGTCGACGAATGACAGAGGACACAGGTTATGGCGAATAAACGGGATGTTGGCTGCCAAACGAGAGACCCGCTTGTTCACATCCTCAAAGGGTTGCAGGTACGGTAAGTGCACCATCAGAAAAAACGATTGCTCAAATGGGTCATCGATTTCTGCGGCCATCTGAACGACGATGCCAAACAGCTCCTCCAAGCGCTGCGGCAGCGCCACCGGGAGATACACGCTGCCCCCGATTTCTACCGCGCGGCGGCGAAGGCGCCCCACCGCTGCGGGATCGGCCATCAAGCCGTCTGACAAAAAGGCATGCAGCGAAATGAGGGTGTCGGGCGTCAATTGAGCATGCGAGGAGTCGAGCACCAAATACTCTATGGCTTGCTTGTGGTTCAGGATCATCTGCGTCTCCAGCGCGCCTTTACCTTCTGCAGCCTGTCCAAACTCGATCAGGCGCGCAGTGTCCAAGCGGCTGTAGGTGTTGCCCTCCAGTTGTGACGATGCCCAAGACAAGTCGATCAGCAGGCGATTGAGAATGTCGCGGGCAAAGGTGCCAGCGGGCGTCAGGTCAGCCGACGATTGGCCCAAACCATGAAGCTGGCCCCGCAGACTCGGCGACAGGTAGGCGGTGTGGTTGGGTTGGTATTGCTCCAGAAATGCCAGGTTGTAGCCCACGGGCGGGCGCAACGCACGCGGTTGGCGCACAAAGGCTTTGACCTCGGCCCCTTCAGACGAAGTGGGCACATAAACCTCCTTAACCGAAACGATCGCGGTGCCCTGTTCAGCGGACGGCTGCTGGATGTAGCGAACTGCCCGAGCGCCGCCCTTCTTTGTGATCAGGCCTTGTTCAACCAACCAAGCCAAGCGCCGCTGCAAAGTACGGCGTGGCAAGGCGCTCTCCATTTGTTGCGCAATTACGTCAATGCCAAGGCCCTCCGGGTGCCGAGCGATGAGCTCTACCAGTTGCGCAAACTCAGCATGGGGTGTCGTTCTGGGCATGTTGTTAGCTCTTGCTTAGGGCACAGGCAGTATCGCGCCACTTCAACTGGCGCGCAAGATGTATTACGACAAAATATTCTGTCGTGAATTAAGTGAGTAGACGTGGGCTCCTAGTGGGCGAATTGGCGCAACAAGATGGTCTCATTTCAGCGCGTAAAGGGCCTGAAGCTGGAAAACTGGACGAACTAGATAAGTTCTGCGCCCATTGACACGCCCTTGTTGGCCAGGCCGTCGGCCCTCTCATTGCCCGGGTCACCGTTGTGGCCTTTGACCCAGCGCCAGTCTATGGCGTGACCGCCTTGCGAGACCAGTGCGTCCAACTGCTGCCACAAGTCCAC
>CAIWRE010000092.1 GCA_903914985.1 uncultured beta proteobacterium
CGCCACAATGGGGGCCAAGGCGAAAGCCATGTAGGCCCCCATCATGTAAAAGCTGCCATGCGCAAGGTTGATCACGCCCATGATTCCGAAAATCAGGGTCAGCCCAGACGCCACCAAAAACAGCAACAAGCCGTACTGAAGCGAGTTAAGGCACTGAATAAAAAAAGTGGCGAGATCCATGAACCTTCAAACGACGTGTTTACATCTTGCAGCCGCGTGCGGGATCGGTCAGGCCCTTGCTGGCAATGCCCTCGTACTTATTCTCTTTACCCACCACTTTGCGCAGGTAAAAGTCTTGTACGGGGTTGTGCGCTTTAGACAAGGTGAACACACCCCGTGGGCTGTCGATCTTGGCAGCCTCCACAGCCTTTGCAAACTCGGCTTTTTTGCTGACATCGCCTTTTACGGCATTGAGGCCAATACCTAATATTTGTGCGGCGTCATAGCCTTGCACGGCATACACATCAGGTTGCAGCTTGTAGGTTTTGGCATAGGCCAAACGGAAGCTCTTGTCTTTGGCCACATTCAAGCTGTCGGCATAGTGCAATGCGGTAAAAATACCCTCGGCATCTGCGCCCTGCGCTTCCAAGTTACCGTCTGTCAGAAAGCCTGAACCATAAAGTGGAATGGTTTTGTTCAAGCCTGCAGCCGCGTAATCTTTGACAAACTTCACGGCACCGCCGCCTGCAAAGAAGGTGAACACCGCGTCGGGCTTGCTGGCAGCAATGTCTGTCAACAAGGCTTGAAACTCCACATTAGGAAACGGCAGGCTCAACTCTTTGACCACCGTACCGCCACCTTTTTCAAACGCTTCTTTAAAACCCTTCACCGATTCATCACCTGCCGCGTACTTCCATGTGATGGTGGCGACTTTTTTAATGCCTTTTTTGGCCATCACCTCCCCCATGGCGTAGCCAGGCTGCCAGTTGGAAAACGAACTCCGGTAAATGTTGGTGGCGCACATGGGGCCAGTCACCGCATCGGCTCCTGCGTTGGGCACGATCAGCAAGGTACCGCTGTCTTTGGCCACTTTGGCCATGGCCATGGCCACACCTGAATGCACGGAGCCAATCAACACGTCCACGTTGTCACGCTTGACCAGCTTGTTGACGTTATCAGTTGCTTTAGATGGGTCGGACTCATCGTCCACCTTGACGAACTCCACCTCGCGCCCTGCAATCTTGCCGCCCTGTTCTGCCACATACAACTTAAAGCCGTTTTCAATGGCGTTGCCTAAAGAGGCAAAGGTCCCCGTGTAGGGCAACATAAGCCCCACCTTCAGCTTGCCATTGGTCTGGGCTATTGCAAAAGTAGGAACAAGTGCTGCAGTTGCAAGCAGCGTGACAAACGTGGTTTTGATTTTCATGAAGTCTCCTTTGATGTGCTTTGATTTTGTCCGTGGATGTTTTTAGGTTAGGCAACCACAACTGGAGTTTAAATTGGTCCCGAGGCGCCAAGGGTAAACACTAGTGGCGTTTGCTTAAGTGTCTTATTGACTGGATATTGCCATCACCCTAGCATTCACACATGGTCGCTTTCATGCACATGTTTAAGGGCCACCGGTCAAAAAAATGTTCGTCCTTATTGGAGAGCAGAGGGTTAGTATGAATCGCCGCATAGCCCTTGCCGCCAGTGCTTGTATTGCGTTGGATTTTGTTCTGATGGGTGCGCAAGCTCAATCACCAACGCCAATACGTATTTTGGTTGGAGCACCAGCTGGCGGCTCCACCGACACTTTAGCCCGGGTACTTGCGCAGGAGCTGAGTCGGCTACTGGGTCGCAGAGTGATCGTAGAGAACAAACCAGGCGCAGGGGGAAACATTGCCGCGGAAGCGGTGGCTAAGGCAGCCCCTGATGGCAACACCCTGCTCATGAGCTTCACCAGCCATGCGATCAATGCCTCGCTCTACTCCAACCTACCGTTTGACCCTGTAAGAGACTTCACGCCTTTAACCTGCGTAGCTACTTCGCCTTCGGTCCTGGTGGCACACCCGTCACTGCCAGCTAGAGATGTACGTGAACTCATTGAGCTGGCCCGAGCCAAACCCGGCCGCCTGAACTTTGCCATTGGTGCCATTGGCTCATCTTTACATCTGGCGGGCGACGCTTTTAAGATGCAGTCGGGCGTCTACATTGTCAATATTCCCTACCGAGGAACAGCCCCCGCCGTCCAAGACGTGCTTGCCGGTCAAGTCGAGCTCATGTTTGCCGCTGTAGGCAATGCGCATACCCACATCAGGGCTGGCAAACTGCGTGCGCTGGGTGTGACCAGTGCAAAACGTCTGCCGGCATTTCCGGAAGTTCCCGCGATAAACGAGGTACTGCCTGGCTATGAGTCCAGCGCCTGGTTTGGGCTGTTTGCGCCTGGACGCATGGACGCAGCTCTTACCAGCGTTCTATCGGATGCAACTCGCCAGGCCGTAGCCGCCCCCGAGGTGCTGCGCCGGTTCGAAACAGAAGGCTATAACCCAGTAGGCAACGCACCCGAAGAATTCGGCCGCTTCGTGCAGGCCGAGATCACGCGTTGGGGACGAGTGGTGAAATTTTCCGGGGCAAAACCCGAATGATCAAACCCCAGTCACTTGCCCAGAAAATCATTGCCCGTGCCGCTGGTCGAGACACTGTTCGCGTGGGCGAGATTGTCAATTGCCGCGTGGACCTAGCTATGTTCCACGACTCTTCCGGTCCGCGCCGTCTCAAGCCAATGCTGGAGGAACTGGGCGCGCAGATATGGGACAAGTCTCGCGTCGTGCTGGTCATGGATCACTACTTGCCCGAGCGTAACGAGGAGTCGCGCAAGATCGTGCGTATTGCGCGGGACTGGGCAAATGAGCAGGCCCTACCCTATGTGTACGATGGTCTGGGTATATGCCACGTAGTAGTGCCTGAGCATGGCCACATTGCCCCTGGGATGTTTTGTGTGGGGGGCGATTCGCATTCGCCAACTGGGGGCGCCTTTGGGGCCTACATGTTCGGTATCGGCAGCACCGAGATGCTGGGCGTGGTGGTAACCGGTGAAATTTGGTTGAGTGTGCCGAAAACCATCGCCATGAATTGGTCGGGGCGGCTGGCCGCGGGTGTCTGTGCCAAAGACATGATTTTGGCCATGATTGCCCGTTTTGGCATCAACGGCGCAAACTACCAGGCGGTCGAATTCACCGGCAGTGCCGTGCGGGCCTTGCCTATGCAGGAGCGCATGACTCTGTGCAACATGAGCGCCGAACTTGGAGCACAGACTGGCCTAGTAGCGCCCGACGTCGTCACCCGCGAGTGGCTGACGCAGGCAGGTGCCGCGGTTCCGATAGACCTTGGTGCGCTGCAGTCCGACCCGGGCAGCGCCGACCAGCAACACGACTTGGACGCCAGCACGCTAAGTCCGCAGCTGGCAGCGCCACACAGCCCCGCTCGCGGCGTGACGCTGGCCGAGCACTCCAGCACGCGAATCGACGTGGCCTACATAGGCGCCTGCACCGGAGCCAAGCTGGAAGATCTGCATTTCGCCGCCGAGGTGCTGCGTGGCCGCAAGATTGCACCCAGCGTGCAGCTTATGGTGGCGCCGGCAAGCCTCAAGGACCGCGCTCATGCTGAAGCCGATGGCACCCTGCAGGCTCTCACTGATGCCGGGGCCAGCATTTTGCCCAGTACCTGCGGTGCCTGCGCAGGCTACGGTGATAGTTTTAGAGAGAACCAGACCGTTATATCGAGCACAGCTCGTAATTTTCGAGGACGTATGGGGCCGGCCAGCACCCAAGTATTTCTTGGCTCGCCCTACACAGTTGCAGCGTCCGCGCTGCGGGGCTACATCACCGATCCACGAGAGGTGTTGCAATGATCGTTTCACACAAGATCTGGCACCTTGGGGCTGACGTGGATACCGACGCGCTTGCGCCTGGTGCATGGATGCAATACGGCATCGATGTGGTTGCCCAACACAGCCTTGAAAACCTGCTACCGGCATTTGCCAGGGAAGTGCAACCAGGCGACGTGATCGTGGCGGGTCCCAACTTCGGCATCGGGTCTTCACGCGAACAAGCGGCGGCGGCTCTGGTGCAACTTGGTATTGCGGCAGTCATCGCTCCATCTTATGGCGGCCTTTTTTTTCGTAATGCATTCAACCTTGGGCTGTTGCTGTTGACCTGTACCCAAACGGAAAGGCTCCAAAAAGAAGAGCGTCTCGTGCTGGATGGAAGCGGCCCGGCAATTCTTTTGCAATCCGGCGCAAGGCTTGACTGTGAGCCTGTACCGGATTTCCTGCTACAAATGGCGCGCGCCGGCGGTCTTTTGCCCAGCCTAAAGCAACGCCTTGCCCGTGAGCGTGACGCCGCAGGGATTGCCCATGGTTAATGCAGCCCTTTCTCCCGAATACGGTCCGGTGGTCGCCATTACCGTACCGCAGGCAAATACTACGGTGGAGCCAGAAATGCAGGCACTGATGAGCGTCGGCTATAGCCTTTTGGCAGCTCGTATGACCAGCCCGTTACAGGACTCGCGCGCCCGCCTTGTGGATTACTTCGATACGCTGGCTCAAACGCTGGATCGATTTGACGTGGCCCCTGTACAGGCGGCCGGTTTTGCCTGCACAGGCTCCAGCTACTTGGTTGGCCGCCAAGAAGACCAAAGACGACTCGCTGTGCTATCGGCTGGTCGGGGCTACCCTGTGTTGGGAACCGCAGACGCCATTGCGCGGGCGCTGCAGAACCTGGGCGCCCGCCGAATTGCGCTGCTCTCGCCATACCCCGCCTGGTTGTCTGCGGCTGGCCAAGATTACTGGAGGGAATGTGGATTGGAACTGCTTTCAGTTGCCAGCCTGCCGGAGGACCTCTTGGATACCCGCAATATTTACAAGTTGCGCACTGCGCAGGTACGGGAGATATTTGACCAAGTAGAGCTGCGCCGCTGTGACGCCGTTCTTCTCAGCGGCACCGGCATGCCCACATTGCGCCTCATTGCACAACTATCGCTACCGGTACCAGTACTCTCGTCAAACCTATGCCTTGCCTGGGCCCTGCAGTGTGCCGTGCATGCGCCGAAAAGTGAATCTGATGTGCTGGCCGCTTTATTAGATGTTGAAGCTCCATGGCGCGGCTGCTTATGAGGTTGTCTACGATACTTGATTCAGAAAATCTGCTCGCTTTGCCTCAACCCTTCGATCATCGAGGTGCGCAGCAGGTGCTGACGCAATTCGGCGGGGTCTGCGGCAATCGCTTGGAGTTTGTGCAAGGCATCGCGCCTTGCGGCTGGATCACGCTCGCGCATGCGGGCCCGGTTGGCGTCAGCCTGTTTGAGGATCTGGTCAAGTGCTATCGGTCGTCGCTGGCGTTCGTACTGAGACAGCAATTCGGCCGACTCACCCCTCATCACGCGTACCAAACGAGCTGCCAGGTTCAGAGCATCGTGAACGCCGCCATTCATTCCCATGCCGCCAGCCGGGCTGTTGAGATGCGCGGCGTCTCCAGCCAGCCAGATGCGCCCCGCACCGTAGGAGGAGGCAATGCGTTGGTGTACTCGGTAAGGGCGCACTTCCAACACGGGATAGGCCTGGGAGCTGGGCACGATGGCCTGCAAAGCCGCCTCTATGGCTTCAGGTGTGAGCGAGTCTTCAATTGGCCGGTTTTCGTCGGGGTAGATCGAAACACGCCATCGCCCAGGCACCTTGAGCAGGCTGAAGTTGCCCGCTCCCACCTGCCAGCAGTAGGTCACGTTAGACAGTCCGGTCAGGTGATCTTCAAAAGCAAAAGTGGTGGTGGCAAGGATTGTGGTTTCAGGGTATGTCTTGCCTTCGAAGGCCACGCCCAGAGCCTTGCGTACCAAGCTTCGCGCGCCATCCGCGCCGATCAGCCAGCTGCCGCGCAGCGTTTCGCTGCCGTCGCAATGCGTCAGTTCCAGCCGTACACCGTCGGCATCCTGTGCGGCATCGGACACAGCAGTGCCAAAACGCACCTTAGCATGCGGGTAGTCGGCCAGCTTGGCCAGCAGCGCACGAGACAGCTTGTATTGTTCGCATTGCAGACGATAGGGATGAGCTGTCACATCGGACAGCACAGACAGATTAAAGCGAGCGCATTCACCCAATGGGTGCAAGCGAACCTGCCACTCCGGGCAGACAAGCCCCTGCTCCAGCAGGATCTGGGTGATGCCAAAGGCGTCCAACATATCCAATGTGGGAGGATGGAAGGTCGAGGCTCTCAAGTCGTCTTCAATCCCGCTGGCGGCTTCAATCACCTGCACCGGCACACCAGCATCGGCCAGAGCGAGGGCGGCCGTAAGACCAACAGGGCCTGCACCGGCAACAAGCACTTGAGGAGAATATGTCATGAGAAATAAGTCTACACGCCGCGGCGTCTGCCAAGTATTGGCTCAAACCCTCGGCTTGGCCGCTGCAAGCGCTATCGCGCTACCTGCAGCTTTATGGGCACAAGCCTACCCAGAACGGCCCATAAAGCTGGTTGTCCCATTCCCGCCCGGCGGATCGACCGACGTAATCGCCCGACTTTTGAGACAGCGCCTGTCCGATGCACTCAAGTCCTCGGTGGTGGTCGAAAACCGCCCTGGCGTGGGCTCCTTACTGGGCACTAACAGCGCGGCCAAGGCCGCGCCCGACGGCTACACCCTAGTGGTGGCGGCAAATCCTGCCATCGCGCCGGGGCCGTTGATGCGTAACAGCGTGCCTTATGACCCGCTAAAGGACTTTACCCACATCGTTTTGCTGGGCACCTTTCCCAATGGCTTTGTGGTGCGCCAGGACCACCCTGCTCGGACTATGGCCGAATTTGTGGCTATGGCGAAGGCCAGACCTGGCGCGATGAACTATGCATCGGCAGGACTGGGCAGTTCGGGTTTCCTTACGGGCGAACTGCTCAAGCAGGCTGCTGGCATCGATATGGTCCATGTACCTTACAAGGGATCCGGACCGGCCATCACTGACCTTATGGGCGGCCAACTTGACGGCATGTTTGAAAGCTTGGTCACCGCCACTGGC
>CAIWRE010000093.1 GCA_903914985.1 uncultured beta proteobacterium
TCAAAAAGCAGGCCTTGAGCATGAAACTGCCGCCGTCCATCTTGCAGTCGACTTCGTGGTCGCCGCCGACCAGGCGGATACTTTTGACCTTGGTGCCCATTTTCAGCACGGTGGATGAGCCTTTGACCTTCAGGTCTTTGATCAGCACCACGGCGTCGCCGTCTTGCAGCACCTGGCCGTTCACGTCTTTGACCACCGCGTCCGGCTCCTCTTGCGCCGCCTCGGCCTGAGCGGGCCATTCAAAACCGCATTCGGCGCAGACCAGATGGGCGCCATCGGCATAGGTGTTTTCCAAAGTGCATTGGGGGCAAGCGGGCAGGGTGTGGGGCATGGTGCTTCCAGTTGAATGTCAAAAATTAGTGGTGCAGGTGTTGACTCAACCCAGCCAACGCCCGCCACTGCAGCGCGCAATGCCGGCCAAGTCTTGGCGTGATTGCACGTCGACAAAACTGGCATTTCGCAACAGGGCGCACACTGCATCCGCCTGGTCGTAGCCATGCTCCAGCAGCAGCCAGCCGCCAGGTTTCAGACGGGTAGCCGCTTGGACAATGATGGTGCGCAGATCGTCCAGCCCATCGTTGCCGCTGGCCAGTGCTTGGAGCGGCTCGTGGACCAGGGCCGCCAGGTGCGGATCGGCCGCGGCAATGTAGGGCGGGTTGGCGACGATGGCATCCCACGGACCGTTCAGGCCTTGCAGCCATGCGCCTTGCGAAAAAACCACATTCAAACCTAAACGCCGCGCGTTGGCCTGTGCGACTTCTAACGTATCGGCGCTGCTATCACGGGCATGCACCTGCGCATCCGACCGCTGGTGTTGGAGGGCCAGTGCAATGGCGCCGCTGCCGGTGCCCAGGTCCACGACTTGTGCGGCAGGGGGTAGCAACTGCAAAGCCCAGTCCACCAGGGTTTCGGTGTCAGCGCGCGGGCAGAGCACGCGGGCGTCTACTTGCAAGTCCAGGCCATAAAACTCCTGGTGGCCGGTGATGTAGGCCAGCGGTTCGCCTTGCAGGCGGCGGTGCAAGGCGGCTTCAAAGCGCGCTTGTGTCTGGGCATCCAGCGGGTCAGCGTCGTGTGCCAGCAGCCAGGCGCGGTCGTGCGGGGTGCGGCCTAGGGCATGCAGCAGCAGCATGTGGGCGTCCAGGCGGTCTACGCCCCCGCTTGCCGCGTCGCGCAGTGCGCCGGCGATGGTGCTTTCGGCAGGCAGTGGTGGGGTCAAGACTGGCCCACTTCCAGCGCCGCCATTTGCTGCGCGGCTTCATAGGCTTGCAGGGCCTCGACCACATCGCCCAGGTCGCCTTCCATGATGCTCAGCAGCTTGTAGAGCGTGAGGTTGATGCGGTGGTCGGTCAGGCGGCCTTGGGGAAAGTTATAGGTGCGGATGCGGTCGCTGCGGTCGCCGGTGCCAATGAGGCCTTTGCGCTCGGCGGCGTCTTTGGCGGCGCGCTCAGAGCGGTCTTTCTCGTGGATGCGCGCGGTCAGCACCCGAAGGGCCTGGGCCTTGTTGCTGTGCTGGCTGCGCCCGTCCTGGCATTCGGCCACGATGCCGGTGGGCAAGTGGGTGATGCGCACCGCAGAGTCGGTTTTGTTAATGTGCTGGCCCCCGGCGCCGCTGGCGCGGTAGGTGTCAA
>CAIWRE010000094.1 GCA_903914985.1 uncultured beta proteobacterium
AATGCGCGCCATTCGCCGATTGAAGACAAGGAGTTGGAAGAGTATTTGTCCACCCGGACCTTGGATTTGTTGGCCACGGTGGACAAGCAGGACGCGCTACAGGGGGCGGAGTACGTGATCGTGGCCACGCCCACCGACTACGACGTGCAGACGAACTACTTTAATACCCGCTCGGTGGAGTCGGTGGTGGCCGATGTGGCAGCCATCAATCCCAAGGCTTGCGTGGTGATCAAGTCCACTGTGCCAGTGGGATTTACAGCGGGTCTGGCCCAACAGTTTCCGGGTTTGAAGATCTTGTTCTCTCCCGAGTTTTTGCGCGAAGGCCGCGCCCTCTTTGACAATTTGCATCCCAGCCGGATCGTGGTGGGCGACACCTCGCCAGCACCAGACGATGGCGTTAGCGCAGCGCGCTCGCCCTCTTCGCAAGCCCGGCGTTTTGCAGAGCTATTGCAGGAAGGAGCGCTCAAAGAGAGCGTGCCCGTGTTGCTGACCGGCAGTACCGAGGCGGAAGCCATCAAGCTGTTTGCCAATACCTACCTGGCAATGCGGGTGGCGTATTTCAATGAACTGGACAGCTATGCCGCATCGCTGGGAATGGACACACGCCAGATCATCGACGGTGTCTGTCTGGACCCGCGGATTGGCAACCATTACAACAACCCATCGTTTGGCTATGGCGGATATTGCCTGCCCAAAGACACCAAGCAACTGCTGGCAAATTACAGCGAGGTGCCGCAAAACTTGATTCGTGCGGTGGTGGATGCGAACAGCACACGCAAAGATTTTGTGGCCTTTGATATTCTGAAGCGCAATCCCAAGGTGGTCGGCATTTACCGCCTGGTGATGAAGGCGGGCAGCGACAATTTCCGGGCCAGCAGCGTGCAGGGCGTGATGAAGCGGCTGAAGGCCAAAGGCGTGCAAGTGATTGTGTATGAGCCGGTCCTGCACGAAACTGAGTTTTTCCGCTCGCCGGTGGTGAACGATTTGGCCGCTTTCAAAGCCCAGGCCGATGTGATTGTTGCCAACCGCTTGACGGATGAGCTACAGGACGTGAAGGAACGGGTGTATACACGCGATTTGTTTGGACAAGACTGAGGGGCCCTATGAAATTTCCTTTCTCGCTATTTGGCAAAAAACCCCAGCCTGCAGAAAGGGATCTCGAAGAGCCCGGCTTGGAGCCGGCACCTTTTCCGGTGGAGCAGGCGGTGGCTCAGGTGCAGGCGGCAACGGGACTGCAGTTTGCGCCTATGCCTTCGCAGCAGTCCGAGCTTCAAGAGGCAGCGGCCGTACTGACGGTGCTGGATCACCCGGCGTCAGCCCCCCCGGCACCGGCGGCGCCCGCCGTGATGGCGCCGGCAGTAGCCGCCGTTGCGCAAGCAGCACCGGTGGCGCCGCCAGCAGCTGCGGTCCCCGCAGAGCCGGCGGCCCTGGCGTCACCAGCTGAGGCACCGCAAGCTGCGCCGTCTGCGCCCCCCGAACCGGCGGCCGTCGAATCTGTCGTGGGCCGCGACGAGGTCATTGCCGCTTACCGCCTGTTTTTGCGGCGCGACCCGGAGTCCGACCCGGTGATTGCGCCGCGCCTGGGCATGGCCCGGGAGAAACTGCTCAGCTCTTTCATGGTGTCGCCCGAGTTTTTGCAGCGTGGTGAAAACGTCAATCTTGTTCTTGAGGCCGCAAAGTCGGTGGAGCAACGCCAGGCCACTGCCGCTACCCCTGGGGTTCCTGTTATGACCTCGGCGGACACCGTCGCCGCCATGCGGATTTTTTGGCCTGAGCCTCAAAGCCAGGCGATTCAACCCCAGCCCGGGGACAGCGCGGACAGGGCTTTGTCCCAGCTGATGCGGTCGGAGCAATTTCAGACCAATGCCTTCAATGCCCAGTTGGTAACTGCACTGGCCAAACAGATCATTGACCGGCTGAACCCGAAGTGAGCCACCCGCGATGAGTATCCGCCAACTGAACGCAAGCTATGTCCCGGAGGAAGACCGCGTGATGCTGCGGTTTACCACCGATACGCAGGAGGAATACCGGCTCTGGCTGACGCGTGCTGTGGTCGGTACCTTGCTTGATCAGACACAGGCTTTGGCAGTGAAAGCGCTGGAACAGCAAGGCAATGTGCACCAGGCTAAAGAGGTTGCACAGTTCAAGCAACAGGCCTTGCAGCAGTCCGCAACCTATACGCAATTTGAGGGCGCAGCGCGCTTTCCTTTGGGTGCGGAGCCGGTGCTGGTGCGCACAGTGCAGGCGCAGTTTCGTGAAAACTCCTCCGTTCTGGTGCTGGCACTGGCGCGCGGACAAAACCTCACCTTGACACTGAGCGAAGACCTGGTGGGAAAATTGCAGCTGCTGCTGCAAAAAATGAGTTCCGCTGCGCGTTGGGCACTTGGCTCGCCCGAAGCCGTGTACCCCAGCGCCCCTGCACAGGTGGCAGGCAAGGCGTCTGAACCCGCGGATTCACCCGACACTTCGACCCCGCCCAAGGTATTGCACTGATGGGCGGCTCGGCGATGGGAGCTGAGCAAGCGCTCGCCTTGGCCCAGCTGGCCTTGCAGCAAGCCCGTTGGACCGAGGCGCACGCAGGATTTTCAGAGGCTCTTCGCGCTATGCCCCGCTCGCCCCAGGTCCACCATAACCTGGCGGTATGCCAGTTGGCGTTGGGGCAGCATGCACTGGCCAGTCGCAGTGCCGCGACGGCCATTGCATTGCTGCCCTCCTTATGGCAAAGCCGGCTGATTCTTGGCAAAGCGCTTCAGACGCTGGGCCAATCGGAAGCCGCTGACGCCGCCTTTGCGCAATTGCTGGAATTACAGCCGGGCAATGGCGACGCTCTGCTAGCGCGCGCCGGGCTGGCCATCAACGTGTTTGGCCTGCCTCTGCAGGCGATGCAATGGGTCAAGCCCTTGTTGGCCGATCCCGCGCACGCTCAGGATGCCCAACTCAGCACCCTGATGGCAAGTCTTTATGACCGCGATATCTCAGCCTCGGCGCTGTCGCAAGCGGTCATGGCCTTTTCCAGGCAACACCTGCGTTTGCCCGCGGGGCTGCTGCCGCCCTTGCCTCCTTCACCACCGGGGCGTCGCCCACGCGTTGCCTTGATCTCGCCCTTGTTTGGTGTGTCGCCGGTCTATTTTTTGACGATCGCGGGATGGCGCCATGTGGCCAAAGGCTCGGACATCGTGGTATTGAACCGTGGGCACCTTGCCGACTGGGCCACCGAGCAATTCAAGGCTCTGGCCACCGAGTGGTGGGACGTGCAGGAAATGCCCGCGCCCGACTTGGCACAGCGCATTCACCAGGCCGATATCGATGTTCTCTACGACCTAGGTGGCTGGATGGACCCGGTAGCGCTCAAAGCGCTGTCGGCCAAACCGGCGCGGGCGATGTACAAATGGGTCGGTGGCCAAAGCCTGACCACCGGGCTGGAGACTTTTGACGGCTGGATTGGCGATGAATGGCAATCGCCCCTTGCTTTGCAGCACTTGTACTCTGAGCCTTTGGTGAATATTCCGGGTGGCTACGCAAGCTATACGCCGGCGCCTTACTTGCCCGATGCGCCGGTTCACAAGCACTCGACGCCGGTGATTTTTTCCAATCCGGCCAAATTGTCACGGGGCTTTTTGGCCTGGCTGGCCAAGCAGCCCGGCCCCAAGATTTTTATGCACCGCCAGTTTCAGTTTGAGCGCACCCGCGACAATGTGCTGCAAGTGATCGGGGCGGCCAATGCGGAGTTTGTGTGTCCGCAAAGTCACCGAGAGGCGCTGGCGGTGCTGGGGCGGCATGAGTGGATGATCGACACCTTTCCCTACAGCAGCGGTCTCACCGCCCGCGAAGCGGTGGCAATGGGCATGAAGGTAAAGACGTTTACCGGTGAGCTTTTTTGCGAGCGGCACAGCTTGCACCTCAAAGCCAACTAAAACCGCGCTTTTTTTGATGCGGACCCGTTCACGCAAACAGCTGCAGTAGCTGCGGGTTGTGCACTCTTGCCTCGAAACCGGTAGCAACACGGGAGCGGTACAAGGCCCGGTCGACAGCACTGACAGCCGCGCTTTCCTTGTCCCAATCCACCTCCATCAAAAGGCTATGGGGTTCGTAGACATAACGGCCTTGTTCGCGGGCAATCAGGGTGAGCTCGGTGTCTGCGAAATGGCTGCGGTAGGCTGCATGAAAAAATGCCCCGCCGTAAACGGATTGCGCCCAAGTGCGCTCTGCCAGTCCAAAGGCAGCCAGTTGGCCCTGCCACTTCCCGTCGTTAAAACCCAGCAAACCTGCCTTCCTGAATTGCAGGGCATCCACAGCGAGCGACAACCAGTTGCGCCCGGCAAATGCGTCTTGTGCCATGTAGCCGAACCAGGGGCTGCGCGTCGCCGCAAAAGCCTGGTTCACGGTGGCAATAAAGCCTTGGCGGCTCTCGTCATGCACCGCCAGCAGCAGTGAATCCAGACCAGCACGCGAGGCGGCCAGGCGTGCTGCACGCAGAGCTTGGGTTTCATCGATGTAAGGCATCACCATGACCGGACCGTCGCATGCGTCCAGTAGCCCGGGGATCAGGTCGGCTGCGCGCACGAAGCGAACTTGCATGGTGGACTGAGGACAGGCGGGGCCGTTTACCAGTGCGCAGCGGCGAGTCGATCAGGCCTGGGCCTGGAGCTTGTCCTGCGTTTGGGTGTCAAAGTCGCTGGCGTCGTGACGCTCATGCAACTGGTTCTCCAGCGGCCCCATGACCCGGTTGACCATGCGGCCCCGGCGCACGGCAGGGCGCTTGGCAATCTCGTCTGCCCAGCGGATGACGTGGGTGTACTCCTGCACCTGCAAGAACTCGCCCGCTTCGTACAGCTGCCCTTTTGACATGCCGCCATACCAGGGCCAGATGGCCATATCGGCAATCGTGTACTCGTCACCGGCAATGAAGCGGCTTTCGGCCAGGCGGCGATTGAGCACGTCCATTTGCCGCTTGACTTCCATGGCAAAACGGTCGATGGCGTATTCAATTTTGAACGGCGCATAGGCATAAAAATGGCCAAAACCACCGCCCAAAAAGGGTGCGCTGCCCATTTGCCAGAACAGCCAGGACATGCATTCGGCGCGCAAAGCCGGTTCGGTGGGTACAAAGCAGCCGAATTTTTCGGCCAGGTACATCAAAATTGCACCGGACTCAAACACCCGCACCGGTGTGTCGCCGCTGTAGTCGATCAGCGCCGGGATTTTGGAGTTGGGGTTGGCGGCGACAAATCCGCTGCCGAACTGCGCGCCCTCGTTGATGCGCACCAGCCAGGCGTCGTATTCCGCACCGCTGTGGCCCAAGGCCAGCAGCTCTTCCAG
>CAIWRE010000095.1 GCA_903914985.1 uncultured beta proteobacterium
ATGATGGAGATTGACCGCTATGCACTGAGCCGCACGGCGCAATTGCAAGCTGACATCCTGGCGCACTTCGCCGATTACGAGTTCCATCCCGTGGTGTCTAAGCTGCAAATTTTTTGCTCCGAAGACCTGGGTGCCTTCTACCTGGATGTGCTCAAAGACCGGCTCTACACCACCGCACCCCACTCGGCGGCACGCCGCTCGGCGCAGACCGCGTTGTGGCATATCACCCAGGCCATGCTGCACTGGATGGCTCCGTTCTTGAGCTTTACTGCCGAAGAAGCCTGGGCCACGCTGGGTGCCGAGGGCAAAACGCCCGCTGCAACCCGCGAATCCATTTTTATGGACACCTATGTGTCGCTGCCTGCCGCTGACGAAGCACTGCTGGCCAAGTGGGCCCGTGTGCGGGAGATTCGCGAAGCGGTGAACAAAGAGATTGAAGTCTTGCGTGCCGCGGGCCAAGTGGGCGCTTCGCTGCAAGCCGAGGTGCGCTTGACGCTGGCACCTGCTGATCTCGCACTGCTGCAAAGCCTGGGTGCGGATGTGAAGTTTGTGTTCATCACCTCCAACATCAGCTTGGCACAGGGTGACGCTTTGGCCATTGAAGCCACTGCCACCGCTGCCACCAAGTGTGAGCGTTGTTGGCACTACACCTTGGACGTGGGCAGCGATGCCGCGCACCCGGGCATCTGCGGACGCTGCGTGTCCAATCTCCACGGCACCGGCGAAACCCGGCGCGTCGCATAGTGGCGCGGCGTGGCACAGGCACCGGCCCAGGGCTGCCGCACTGGCTGGCCCTGGCCTTGCTGATCGTGATTGCCGACCAGTTCACCAAAGTGCTGGTGCTGGGCAGCTTCACGCTGGGCGAGGGCAAAGTCGTTACCGAATTTTTCAATCTGGTGCGGGTGCATAACGCGGGTGCCGCGTTTTCATTTCTCGCCGGCGCCTCGGGCTGGCAGCGATGGTTTTTTACCGGCCTGGGGCTGGTGGCTGCGGCGGTGATTGTTTGGATGCTCAAGCAACACGCCGGTCAGCGACTTTTTGGTTTTGCCATGGCCTGCATATTGGGCGGCGCGATTGGCAATGTGATTGACCGCCTGCTCTATGGCTATGTGGTCGACTTCTTGGACTTCCACTGGGCGGGCATGCACTTCCCCGCCTTCAATGTCGCCGACAGCGCCATCACCATAGGCGCCATCGGCTTGCTATTGGACGAACTGCTGCGGGTGCGCCGCGCGCGCTAGGGCTCAGTCCACCGTTGCGCCGGAATCCTTCACCAGCTTGCCCAGGCGGACGTTCTCTTTCTTAATCAAGTCTGCGAACTGCGCTGCGGTACCGCCCACCACCGGCGATCCAATAGCTTCCCATTTCTTTTGGAAATCGGGTTGCTGAAAAATGGCGTTGAGCGTGCCGTTGAGTTTATCGATGACGGCCTGGGGCGTGCCAGAGCGCACCACAATGCCATGCCAGGCTGTCATTTCCATGCCAGGAAAGCCGGCCTCGGCCATCGTGGGGACGTTGGGCAAAGCAGCGCTGCGCTTGGTCGAGGTGACTGCCAGGGGCGTGAGCTTGCCCCCTTGGATGTGCGGCAGGGAACTGGCAATGATGTCAAACATCACACCCACCTGGCCACCGAGCACGTCGTTGAGTGCCGGTCCTGCACCACGGTACGGAATGTGCGCCAGGTTGGTGTCCAGTTGGGTGTTAAACAGCTCACCGGCCAAATGCTGCGGCGTGCCGTTGCCGGCAGAGGCAAAGCTCAGGCTCGTCTTTTGCACCTTGAGCACGTTGACCAGTTCTTTGACCGTTTTGACGCCCACTTTCGGGTTCACTTCCAGCACCAGCGGGAAGGATGAAATTTGAATCACCGGCGCCAAATCCGTTTGCGGATTGAAAGGCATGGTTTTGTACAAGGTCGGGTTCACCGCCATGGGTCCGCTGGCGGCTAGCAGGATGGTGTAACCGTCCGCAGGGGCCTGCTTGGCCACCTCGGCACTGCCGGTGTTGCCCCCTGCCCCGCTCTTGTTGTCCACGATCACCGTCACGCCCAAGCGGGTTTGTAACTCGGTCTGAAGCAAGCGAGCCATCAGGTCGGTCGGGCCGCCTGGTGGGTAGGGCACCACAAAGCGGATGTTTTTGCTGGGATAGGCGTCATCGGCGCTGGCGGACAGAGGTACTGCCCACGCCAAACCTGCACAAAGCAGGGCACCCACCAAGCCTGTGCGGCGGCGAAAAACAAAAGAAGTTTGCATGTTGTCTCCTGGTAGTAATGGATTGGAATTGCGGAACCCGGCTTGGCGGCAGGCTTCTTAGCGGCCAAAGAGCGCGCGCACATCATGCGCGCTGGCCAATGGACGCCCCAGGCTCTGCGCAGCTTGCGCGGCCTGCGCCACCAAGGCTGCATTGTTCGGGGCCACGGTGCCGTCTTTGAGCTGCAAATTGTTCTCAAAGCCGACGCGCACATGGCCACCCAAGGCGGCAGCGGCTGTGACACAGGCGTGCTCGGTGGAGCCAAAGGCACACACCGCCCAGGGCTCGGAGCCGGTGTGGGCGTGCACAAAAGGTACCAAATCCAGCGGATTGGACTGCTGCCCGGCGGTATAGCGCCCCAGCACAAACAGCAAGAACCACGGTGCGTCGGGCACCACGCCACGCTCACGCAAGCTTTGCCAGCGCTGCAGGTCCACCGTGTCATAGGCGATCACTTGGGTCATGACTTTTTCGCGTGCAAGCCAGGCAAAAAAATCCGCCAACCCTGCCTCGCCGATCTCGGGCTGGTCCAGCTCGCGCAGCCCGACCGACACGGCCTCGGGGCGCAGAGCCTGCACCATGGCGATTTGTGCCGGAGCCTGGTAGACCTTGGCCGCCTCGCTGGTGACCTGCAGAACCAGCTCTTGCCCAACCGCTTTTTTCACGGCGGCCAAAGCAGTG
>CAIWRE010000096.1 GCA_903914985.1 uncultured beta proteobacterium
AATCACAAAAGCGGTGTTGAGCGTGCGCCCGCGCATGAAGGCCAGCGGCGCAATCTCGAGCGCCTGGCGCTCAAAGGCTTTTTGCACCTGCTCAAAGCCCATCAGGTCGTAGAGTGCGTCATAGAGCGGACGCAAATAAGGATCGACTTTTTGGTTCAAATCGCCCGGCAAAAAGCCCAGCCGCTCACCTGCTTCCACCGCCGGACGGGTCAATACAATGCGCTGTACCGCACTGCGCTGCAAGGCGTCCACGGCGGCCGCCACGGCGAGATAGGTTTTGCCGGTACCCGCCGGGCCAATGCCGATGGTGATGTCGTGGCTGGCGATGTTGTCCAAATACAGCGCCTGGTTGGTGCTGCGGGGCTTGAGGTCGGCGCGCCGGGTGGACAATGTGGGGCCGTCTTGCAGCTCGGCAGAGCCATCGCCCGACAACATCAATTGCACGGTCGCCGCAGGAATGGCGCGCGCAGCTATTTCGTACATAGCCTGCAGCACATCCATGGCGCGTTGGGCCTGGACTTTGGGGCCATCGACCTTGAACTGCTCGTGGCGGTGCGCGATGCGCACACCGAGGGCGGTCTCGATCGTGCGCAGGTGCTCATCGGTCGGGCCGCACAGATGGGACAGGCGGCTGTTATTGAGCGGCGTAAAGAGGTGTCTGAGAATCAAGTCGATAATTCCGGGCTGGGGTGACGAAGGATGCGCACCGGAGGTGCGCAACGCATGCCCGATGATAGGCATTTACACAGAAGGCAGCGCATGATCGGCAAACTCACAGGTACCTTAAGCGACAAAAATCCCCCGGAGGTGATGGTGGACTGTGGCGGCGTAGGCTATGAGGTGCAAGTGCCCATGAGCACCTTTTACAACCTGCCGGCGCTGGGCGAGCGGGTTTCGCTGCTGACGCATTTTGTGGTGCGCGAGGATGCGCAAATTTTGTACGGCTTTGGCACGGCGCAGGAACGCGCTGCCTTTCGCGAGTTGATCAAAATCTCTGGCGTGGGCCCACGCACCGCCTTGTCGGTGCTCTCCGGCATGGGTGTGGCGGATCTGGCGCAGGCCATTACGCTGCAGGAGCCTGGACGACTGACCAAGGTACCGGGCATCGGCGCCAAGACGGCGCAGCGTCTGCTGCTGGAGCTCAAAGGCAAGCTCGGTGCTGATATGGGAGCGCCCCTTGGCGCGAGCAGTGGTGCGCAGTCAGACATCCTGCAGGCGCTGCTGGCCCTGGGCTACAACGACAAGGAAGCGGCGTTGGCACTGAAGGCTTTACCGGCAGACGTGGGTGTGAGTGATGGCATCAAGCTCGCGCTCAAGGCCTTGGCCCGCTAAATTCCCGCGCAATAAAAAAGCCCCGCCAGACTTGCGTCGTGCGGGGCTATTTGTTGGTGGCGCAGCCCAAAGGGACTGCGCTGAACCGGCGTGGACTTACATGCCCATGCCGCCCATTCCACCCATACCGCCCATGTCACCACCGCCCATGCCACCCATGCCGCCTGCGGAGTCATCCTTAGGGGCTTCAGCGATCATGCACTCGGTCGTCAGCATCAAAGAGGCCACAGACGCTGCGTTTTGCAATGCAGTGCGGGTCACTTTGGTGGGGTCCAGAATACCCATTTCGATCATGTCGCCGTAGGTGTCGTTGGCAGCGTTGAAGCCGTAGTTGCCCTTACCGGCCAACACTGCGTTCACCACCACAGAGGCTTCGCCACCTGCGTTGTAGACGATCTCGCGCAAAGGTGCTTCAATGGCCTTGAGCACCAGTTTGATGCCTGCTTCCTGGTCCGCGTTGTCGCCCTTGATGGAGCCAGCAGCCTGCTTGGCGCGCAGCAATGCCACACCACCACCGGCCACAATGCCTTCTTCCACTGCAGCGCGGGTGGCGTGCAAAGCATCTTCCACGCGGGCTTTCTTTTCCTTCATTTCGACTTCGGTGGCAGCGCCGACCTTGATCACTGCCACACCGCCAGCCAACTTGGCCACGCGCTCTTGCAGTTTTTCACGGTCGTAGTCGCTGGTCGCTTCTTCGATTTGCACACGCACTTGTTTCACGCGGGCTTCGATGTCAGCAGCGGCACCAGCGCCATCGATGATGATGGTGTTTTCCTTGCCCACTTCCACGCGCTTGGCGGAACCCAGGTCAGCCAATGTGACTTTTTCCAGGGTCAGGCC
>CAIWRE010000097.1 GCA_903914985.1 uncultured beta proteobacterium
CAGCCTCACCCGCGCACCCGAAGTGCAAGCGCTGATCCAAGAAGAGCTGGAGCGCGTGAACAAGAAGTTTGCCCGCGTGGAACAGATCAAAAAATTCTTCCTGCTAGACACCCAGCTCAGCGCCGAGGACGAAGAACTCACTCCCACCATGAAGCTCAAGCGCAAGTTGGTGGAAAAGAAATACACGCCACAAATTGAAGCCATGTACGCAGGCTAGTGCGCAGTTGCATCGATCCCTCACTCCAACATCAACCCTTACAAAACAATATGAACCTCCCAACCTTTAAGTTACCGTCGCTGATTTGCCTTGCAATCGGATTGATCGCTGGCAGCGCATTGCATGCTGCCGAGCAACAAGGCGTCACCAAAACTGACATCGTTGTGGGCACGATCCAGGATTTGTCCGGGCCTCTTGCGGGCTACGGCAAACAAGCGCGCAATGGAATGCAACTTCGCATTGAAGAGCTCAATGAGCAGGGCGGTGTCCATGGGCGCCAGATCAAGTTGTTGGTGGAAGATTCGGGCTACGACCCCAAGCGCGCGGTGTTGGCGGCCCAGAAGCTGGTGAACCAGGACAAGATTTTCATCATGGCGGGCCATTTGGGCACAGCGCAAAACAACGCGGCCATGCCGATTCAGTTTGAAAAAAAGGTGGTGAACTTCATGCCGCTGACGGCGGCACGCGAAATGTACGAAGCACCCAACGAGCTGAAGTACGCACTCCTGAGCTCGTATTACGACCAAATGCGCATTTCGCTGCCGCAAATGGTGGCTGACAAGAACGCCAAGAAAGTCTGCATCATTTACCAGGATGACGAGTTTGGCCTGGAAGTATTGCGTGGCAGCGAAGCGGGTCTGAAGACCATCAATATGGAGCTCACCGAAAAGACCTCCTTCAAACGCGGCGCGACTGACTTCTCCAGCCAGGTCGCCAAAATGAAGTCTGCCTCGTGTGAACTGGTCGTGCTGGGCACCATCATCCGCGAGACGATTGGTACCGTGGCGGAAGCCCGCAAGACTGGTTTCAGCCCCGTGTTTTTCGCCTCGGTTGCGGCCTACACAGACCTGATTCACAAGCTTGGGGGTAAGGCGATGGACGGCATCTACGCCACCATGGTGGTGCAGAACCCCTACACCGACGAGGCCTCCCAGCCCATTCGCTTTTGGGCCAACAAATACAAGACCAAGTTCAATGAAGATCCCGCAGTCTTCTCAGCCTACGGCTACATCATGATGGACATCATGATCCAGGCGGCGCAGAAAGCCGGTCCTCAATTGACCACCGAAAGCTTTGTCAAGGCCATGAACAGCCTCACTGTTCCAAGTGACATTTTCGGCACCCCTAAACTGACTTACACCGCGACCAAGCGCTTGGGCAGTGAGCTGGCGCGTCTTTCACAAATTCAAGATGGCAAATGGAAGCCTGTTGCCAACGGCAAATAGGTCGTACTTTTTTCGTTAACCCTAGGAGAAACCCATGCGTTTTCAACCCAAGTATTTTGTGGCCGCAATCGCTGCAGCATTGACCCTTGCGGGCACACTGGCCCGCGCTGAACAGCAAGGTGTGAGCAAAGATGAAATCACCCTGGGCACCATCCAGGATTTGTCCGGTCCCTTGGCAGGTTTTGGCAAACAGGCGCGCCTGGGCATGATGTTGGCAGTAGACGAAATCAATGAGCAAGGCGGACTGAATGGTCGCAAGCTCAAACTGCTGGTCGAAGACGACGGTTACGACCCTAAAAAGTCGGTTCTGGCGGCGCAAAAGCTGGTGAACCAGGACAAGATTTTCATGATGCTGGGCCACATTGGTACCGCCCAGAACATGGCGGCGATGCCGGTGCAGTTTGAAAAAAATGTGATCAACTTTTTCCCGATCACGGCGGCGCGCGAAATGTACGAGCCCTTTCACCGCCTGAAATACTCGTTTGCCGCCACCTACTTCGACCAGATGCGTATTGCGTTGCCCACCTTGGTCAAAGAAAAGGGCGTGAAAAAAGTCTGCACGATTTACCAGGATGACGACTTCGGCTTGGAGGTCTTGCGTGGCGCCGAGGCGGGCCTCAAATCGATCAACATGGAATTCACTGAAAAAACCTCTTACAAGCGTGGCGCGACTGACTTCTCCTCGCAAGTTTCCAAGTTGCAGTCCAGCGGCTGCGAAATGGTCGTGTTGGGCACCATCATCCGTGAAACCATCGGCACGATTGGCACCGCGCGCAAAGTGGGATTCAGTCCCATCTTCTTGGGCTCCAGCGCTTCGTACACTGACTTGATCCACAAAATCGGTGGCAAAGCGATGGACGGCCTCTATGCCACCATGACGGTACAAAACCCTTACCTGGACGAAGCCTCGCAGCCCATCCGGTTCTGGGCGAACAAGTACAAAACCAAGTTCAATGAAGACCCCACCGTCTTCTCGGTCTATGGCTACATCATCGTGAACACCTTTGCCAATGCAGCCAACAAAGCCGGCAAAAACCTGACCACTGACAGTTTCATCAAGGTCATGGACACCATGACGATTGAGCCTGACATCTTTGGTGCGGCAAAGTCCACGTTCTCTCCCACAAAACGCCTGGGCAGCGATGCATCGCGCCTGTCTCAGATTCAGGACGGCAAGTGGGTTGCGGTCTCGGGTTATGTGAGCGCAGCGTCGGTTAAGTAAGATCCACAGCAGGCCGCTGCGTCGGCCAGGCTCCCCTCGAAGCAGCAGGAATTTTGTTCCTGCTGCTTTTTTTGTGAAAATTGACAGGCCGCAAGCATTCGGTAGCCATGCGCGCTACATTTCGACCATGGGTAAATTGCAACAGTCATTTCCAAAGTCCACTGAACCGGCTCTGAGCGCGGCGTCAGGCTTCACTGGACTCCTTGGGAAGTTGGACTACCTGAGCGAAGCGGAAATTGCGCAGGTACGCCTGGCCTACCGATTCGCGGACGAAGCGCATCTGGGGCAACTGCGCAGCAGCGGCGACCCGTACATCACCCACCCGATTGCGGTCGCCAGCCAGTGTGCTGAGTGGAAACTCGACGCCCAGGCCCTGATGGCAGCGCTGATGCACGACGCCATGGAGGACTGTGGCGTCACCAAAATAGAGTTGATCGAAAAATTCGGCTCGCCGGTGGCCGAGTTGGTGGACGGGTTGACCAAGCTCGACAAGCTCTCGTTCAACACCCGCGAGGAAAACCAGGCCGAGTCCTTTCGCAAAATGCTGCTGGCCATGGCGCGCGATGTGCGGGTCATTCTGATCAAGCTGGCCGACCGCACCCACAATATGCGCACCATGGGCGATATGCCGCGGTCGAAGTGGGGTCGGATTGCACAGGAAACCCTGGATATTTACAGCCCCATTGCGCACCGCCTGGGCCTGAACCAGACCTACCGCGAACTGCAGGACCTGGCTTTTCAGCACCTGCTGCCGTGGCGGTATTCTGTTCTGTACAAGGCCGTGAACAAAGCCCGCAGCCGGCGCCGTGACTTGCTTCAAAAAGTGAAGAAAGAAATGGAAGCGACTTTTTCGGCCCACGGCATGCCGGTGCGTATTGCCGGGCGCGAAAAGTCGCTCTACTCCATCTACCGCAAGATGCACGACAAGCACCTCAGCTTTGCCCAGGTGACCGATGTGTATGGCTTTCGGGTGCTGGTGCCGCACATCACCGACTGTTACACGGCTTTAGGGCTCCTGCACCAGTTGTACAAACCCGTGCCAGGCAAGTTCAAAGACCATATTGCCATCGCCAAAGTCAATGGCTACCAGTCCCTGCACACCACATTGGTGGGACCGGCCGGCATCAACGTTGAGTTTCAGATGCGCACCGAAGCCATGCATTTGGTGGCCGAGTCGGGTGTGGCGGCCCACTGGCTCTACAAGGTCAATAACCCGCACGACAAGTCCAACGACCGCCTGGGCACGCAGTGGCTGCAATCCTTGCTCGACATTCAAGACGAAACCCGCGACGCTGCCGAGTTCTGGGAGCACGTCAAAGTTGATCTCTTTCCCGACGCGGTCTATGTATTCACGCCCAAAAGCCAAATCATGGCCATGCCGCGCGGCGCGACGGTGGTGGACTTTGCCTATGCCATCCACAGCAACGTGGGTGACCGCACCATGGCCGCGCGCATCAACGGCGAGCAGGTACCGCTGCGCACCACGCTCAAGAACGGCGATGTGGTGGAAGTCGTCACTGCGCCGGATGCCACGCCCAACCCCGCATGGCTGAGCTTTGTGCGAACCGGGCGGGCCCGCTCCAAAATTCGCCACCACCTCAAGACCATGGAGCTGACCGAGTCCGAAGAGCTCGGAAGCAAGCTGCTGGCGCAAGCACTGCGCGCCGAAGGAATTGAGGCCTTCCCCGATCCGCAAACGCGGGCCCCGGTGTGGGACAAACTGCTGCGCTTTACCGGCAGCAAAAATCGCCAGGAGCTGCTGACCGACATTGGTCTGGGCAAACGCATTGCCAATATCGTCGCTAAGCGGCTGGTACTCCTGTTGGGCGATGTCGGAGAAAAGCCCAATGCGCTGCTGCTCACCCGCGAACGGTTTGCGTCAGGAAACTCGCACGGCATGGGCACGCTCACACTGGATGGAAGCGAAAACGCGTCGGTCAAATTCGCACACTGTTGCCGCCCCATTCCCGGCGACGCCATTGTGGGTTACCTGGGACGCGGGGAAGGTTTGGTCGTGCATTCCGCCCAATGTCCCACGGCCTTGCGCCTACAACACAAAGACGGCGAACGGTTTATGGGTGTCGAGTGGAGCGATGAGCCCACGCGCGCCTTTGAAGTGGACCTGGCGGTAACCGTCAACAATGGCAAAGGGGTGATGGCCCAGGTTGCCTCCGCCCTGGCGACCTCGGAGGCTGACATCGTCCACATTGAGACGGCACCTGACAGCACCCAGGACGTCAAGGAACTGTTGTTTGTGATTGCGGTGCGTGACCGCGCTCATTTAGATGCAGTGCTGACCAAACTCAAGCGCTCTCCGGTGGTGATGCGCGCTCAGCGCAGCAAACGCGTAGATTAAGACGGCGGCAAAGATGCGCCGGGATAGTGCACCGCCAGCACCTCGATCTCCGCCACACGCTCAGGCATGAGCAGGCGCAGTACGTCGCCAACGCGGGCCTTGAGCAAGGTACACGCAATCGGCGAGACCCAGCTCACTTCGCCTTGGGCGCTGTTGGCTTCGTCAATGCCCACAATGCGCACCGTGCGCTCCTGGTCCGCATCGTCCACATAAGTGACGGTAGCGCCGAAAAAAATCTGCTCACTTCCAAAGTGCAGGCTGGGCTCTGCGATCACCGCAATTTCCAAGCGTTTGGTGAGGAAGCGGATGCGCCTATCGATTTCGCGAAGGCGTTTCTTGCCATAGATGTAGTCGCCGTTTTCTGACCGGTCACCATTGCTGGCGGCCCAGTGCACCGTATCGACCACCTTGGGGCGCTCCACGTCAATCAACGCCAGCAGTTCTTCGCGTAACGTGGCATATCCGGTAGGCGTGATGTAGTTTTTTCCGCCCGGTGGCAGGGCGGGCAACTGCAACTCGCCATCGTCGTCCGCATCCGGGTTCTCTTTGGTAAACGCTTTGCTCATGCTGCGCCCTATTTGCCGCCCAACACGACGGTGACCATGGTCTGCGGTGTGAGGGTGCGGCCAAATGCCAGGCGAATATCCTGGGCCGTAATTCGCTGCACTTGGTCCGTCCAGGTGGACAAATAGTCCAGCGGCAAGCCGTTCCACGCAATATTGGCTACGTTGTCGAGCAGCTTGCGGTTGGTGTCCAGGCGCAACGCAAAGCCGCCGGTCAAATTATCCTTGGCGGCTTGCAACTCCTTTTCTGTGGGCCCTTGCGCCACAAAGCGCTGCAGTTCCGTGCGCACCAAGTCCAGCGCCTGTTGCGCCTGGTCGGGGCGTGTTTGCAAACCAATGGTGAAGGCGCCAGCGTGCAAACCCGGCGCAAAGTTGCTTGAGACGCCGTAGGTCAGGCCGCGCTTTTCCCGCAGCTCCTCGGTCAGTCGTGCCGTAAAGCCGCCACCGCCCAAAATATGGTTGCCCACCAGGAGCGCAAAGAAGTCGGGCGAGTTGCGCTTGATGCCAGGCTGGCCCACCAGCACATGGGCCTGGGCCGCATCAAAGGCGATGCGCTGCTCAAAGGCCTGCGTCAGAGGCTGAACCTCCTGCACCAGCGGCAGTGCGACACAGGGACCTTGCGGCAGGCGTGCCAGCAAGGTCGATACCAAGGCATCAGCCTGCGGCCGGTCCACGGCGCCGACGATGCTGATGCGGGCATGGCAAGCGCGCACCAGGGAGGTGTGCAGTGCTTTCATGTCGGCGGTGCTGATGTTGTTCAGATCCGCTTCGGTCATTTCCTGGCCGTAGGGGTGGCTGCCGTAGACCGCCTTGCGAAATGCGCGTGCTGCCACATTGGCCGGGCGGGTGTACGACTCCTTGATGCCTGCCAGCGTTTTGGGCCGGTCGCGCAACCACAGCTTCTCCGGAAATGCAGGCTCACCCATTTGCCGCGCCGCCAGGGCGCCGGCCTGCGCCAACAGATCGGGATAACTCAGGCTGCGCAAGGCAAATGTCATGCGATCGTCGCCCGCAGTGGCTGTGAATGAAGCGCCCAGATCGGCCCAGGCTTCGCCCAGCGCGTTTTCGTCCATGGCACTGTGACCCAGTGTGGCACTGACACCGTTGCGCGTGGCCGCAGCCATCAGCGCCGACAAACCGGTTTTGCCTGCGGGGCTGCGGCGGTCACCGGCGTCAAAGTCGATTTGCACATCGACCATGGGAATACCGGGGCTTTGCACCAGGTAGACCCGCGCGCCGCTGGCGTGTGTCCAGTGTTCAATCGGCAAAGCGGCCCAAGCGGCAGGTGCCAACAGCAGAAAAAGGAACACCCGGCAAACCGGTGCGAAACGCGAGAAATAAATATTCATGGTGCCTGGTCCCTGCCTCAATGCCGTGCGCCGGACAGCGCGGGCCGGGGTTTTCGCAAGGGGTCGAGCGGCTGGGGCAGCAGCGTGGCCACCGTCAGCTCATCATCGCCAAAATAGCGCGCCGCCACCGACTGCACCTGCTCCGGTGTGACGCCGCGCAGACGCTCCAGCAGCTCGGCCTCAAACTTCAAAGGCAGGCCTATGGCCCAGTTGGCGCCCAGCATGCGGGCCTGGTTGAACACGCTGTCTTGCTGGTAAACCTCGCTGGCGGTCCATTGGTTGATCACCCGCTTAAGCTCGGCCGCCTGAATGCCTTCATCGGCCACCCGTTTGACGGTCACCCGCAGAGCAGCTTCGAGCGAAGCGCTGGTTTTTCCGGTGGCGGGCACTCCCGACAACATGAATGTGACCGGGCCACGGGCCGTAGCGCCATAGTGTGCATCGGCGCTGTCAGCCACGTGGTCGTCAGACTGCGTGAGAGCCCGCTCCAGGCGCGCGCCGTCGTAGCCGTCCAGCACAGCCGACAACACGATTAACGCCAGGGCGTCCTGCGCCTGGGCATCCCACAGGGTGCCACCAGAGGATGGAGGCCTTATGCCAGGCACCTTGAATGCGAGGGCTACATAGCCCTGCTGCGCCGGGGCCTTGAAGTCCAGACGCCGCAGGCCGCTTTGGGCCGGTTCAGTGCGCGGCTTGCGCGCCGGCAACGCGGTGCGCGGCAAACCACCGTAGTACTTTTCGGCCAGGGCCCGTACCGCTTGCGGGTCCACATCACCCGCCACCACGACGGCTGCATTGGCGGGCGTGTACCAGCGCCGGTAAAAGGCACGCGCATCGTCCGGCTGCAGAGACTCCAAATCGCTCATCCAGCCCACAATCGGGCGGCGGTAGGGGGATGCTTGGTACACCGTGGCCGTCATGGCCTCAAACAGGCGGGCATGGGGGTTGTCCTCGGTGCGAAGCCTGCGCTCTTCTTTCACCACTTCCAGCTCTTTGCGAAAGTCCTCGTCGCTCCACTGGTTGTTGGCGAAACGGTCTGCCTCAAGTTGCATCACCTCGGCCAGTTTTTGCGTGGGAATCTGCTGGTAATAGCCGGTGTAGTCCTTGCTGGTGAAGGCGTTCTCCCGGCCACCCAGGGCAGCCACCCTGCGCGAGAAGTCGCCCGCCTTCACCGTGGGCGTGCCTTTGAACATCATGTGCTCCAGCACGTGCGCCACACCCGAAGCGCCGTCCACCTCGTCCATCGAGCCTACACGCACCCACAGCATGTGGACCGCCGTGGGCGCCCGGTGGTCGGGTTTAACGATCAGCGTCATTCCGTTGGACAGCGTGAACTGCTGCGCTTCGTCGGCGTGAGCGTGCAGTGGTACGCCCAGCAGGGCTGAGGCGAGCATGGCCATGAACAAAGGGAGAGCCGCGAGCTTGGGAGGGTGTTTCATAGAATGCTGCATTCTAAGAACGCACACATGTTCAGCTTTTTCAAAAAAGCGCCCCCGGCGCAAGTTCCCCCAAGCTCTGAGGCACCAGCCCCAGCCGTCGCGGTCTCGTTCACAGACCCCACGACGACGCGTGCCACTCCGCCGGTGGCAGAGGGCCGTCAAGGCTGGCTTGCGCGCCTGCGCGCCGGTTTGGGCAAAACGGCCAAAGGCATTTCGTCTGTGTTTGGCGGTAGCCGCATTGACGAGGCGCTGTTTGAGGACTTGGAAGCCGCCCTGCTCATGGCCGACGCTGGCGTGGCGGCTACCGAAACGCTGATCGCTGAACTGCGCCGCACAGCCAAAGACAGCCAGGCCGAGACACCGGCGCAACTCAAAGATTTGTTGGTGGATGGCCTGAGCAAGCTGCTTTCGCCTTTGCAAAAACCACTCACCTTGGGTGCACAAACGCCCACCGTCATCATGGTGGCGGGGGTCAACGGTGCGGGCAAAACGACCTCGATTGGCAAACTCACCCACCGACTGGCCGACGAGGGCGCCACCGTGCTGCTGGCCGCGGCGGACACCTTCCGGGCCGCCGCCCGCGAGCAGCTCACCGTCTGGGCGGACCGCAATACGGTGGAGATCGTCAGCCAGGAAAACGGCGACCCCGCCGCCGTGAGCTACGACGCGGTCTGCGCTGGTAAGGCGCGCAACAAGGACGTGGTCTTGATTGACACCGCCGGGCGACTGCCTACGCAGTTGCACCTGATGGAAGAGCTGAAAAAGATGAAGCGCGTGGTGCAAAAAGCGGG
>CAIWRE010000098.1 GCA_903914985.1 uncultured beta proteobacterium
ATGGAAGACGGCATGCAGCACTTTCACGAGTGGTACCGCGGCCGCATGGCCGGGGCGCTGCAGGACGCGGGGTGACCGCGCCACAACGTACCGGTAATTTGGCCCCGGCACTGTGGATGGTGCTCGGTGCTTTCATTTTTTGCGACCATGGCCGTGGGTATAAAAACGGCGTCCCACAGTTTTGCAACCTTTGAACTGGTGTTTTACCGTGGCGCGGTCGGCGTGGTTTTTATGGCCATCTTGGTGAAGGCGCGGGGAGCCAGTTTGCGCACGCCCGTTCCCATGATGCACTTGACCCGCAGCGTCATCGGTGTGGCATCGTTAGGCTCCTGGTTTTATGCCATTGCCCACCTGCCCTTAGCAACAGCAATGACGCTGAACTACATGAGTGGCGTGTGGGTTGCCGCCTTCATTTTGGGTGGTGCCCTTCTCTATGGCCAGGGTATGCGCCAAGGGCCGCTGATGGCGACCGTGCTTTTAGGCTTTGTCGGCGTGGTGATGACGCTGCGCCCCACCATCGATCACGACCAGTTGTTTGCAGGCGTCATTGGCTTGCTCTCGGGCATTGGCGCTGCACTGGCCTATATGCAGGTGACTGCGCTGGGCAAGGTGGGCGAGCCCGAAGAACGCACCGTGTTTTATTTCGCCGTGGGCACGCTGGTGCTGGGCGGCATGGGGCTCCTATTCACCCCTGTGACGCCCTGGGACCAGGTGCGTTTTGAAGACGCCGCCTGGGTTGTTCCGATTGGCGTGCTCGCATCGCTGGGCCAGTGGTGCATGACACGCGCCTACCGCAAAGGCGCAACCCTGGTGGTGGCCAGCATGCAGTACTCGGGCATTGTGTTTGCCAGCGCCTATAGCCTGCTCCTGTTCGGTGACCACATTGCGCCCATGGGTTGGGCGGGCATTGCGGTGATCGTGGTCAGCGGTCTGCTGGCCACTTTGCTGCGGGCCCGCGCCATTCCAGACACCCCTGCCGAAGAACATTGATCCCAAAAGCAAAGGAACACGCTGTGTACACCACCTTGATTTCTGTTGAACAACTCCAGGCACTACATACCGGCGGCGCGCCGCTCATGGTGTTTGATTGCAGTTTTGACCTGGCACAGCCGCTGGCTGGACGCGCCATGTACACGGAGAGCCATATTGCCGGTGCGGTCTATGCCGACCTGAATACTGACCTGAGCGCCAAAGGCGACCCGCTCACCACCGGTGCCCGCAGCGGCGGACGCCATCCCCTGCCCTCGCGCGAAAAGTTCGCATCCTGGTTGCAGAGCGTGGGTTTTGATAACACCATGCAAGCAGTGGTCTACGACCGGCAAGGCGTCAATTACTGCGGCCGGTTGTGGTGGATGCTGAAATGGCTGGGCCATGATGTGGTGGCGGTGCTCGATGGCGGCCTGCAGGCCTGGGTGGCTGCAGGCGGGGCGCAAGCGTCAGGCAATGCAGTGCCCTCAGCATCGCCAAGCTCGACCCCGTTTACGGTCTCCACGGCCCGAGTGACGCTTCTGGGTGCAGACACTGTTCTGAGCCATCTGGGCCGGCCCGGGCAAACCATCGTGGACGCTCGCGCTACGCCCAGGTTCAAGGGCGAGGTGGAGCCCTTGGACCCTGTGGCCGGACACATCCCTGGTGCACTGAACCGTCCGTTCGCCCAGAATTTGACGCGCGAGGGCTTTTTCAAGCCAGCGTCTGTTTTACGTGCCGAGTTCGAGGCCTTGCTAGGCACGCAGTCCGCGCAGCACGTGGTGCACCATTGCGGAAGCGGTGTGAGTGCCATTCCCAACTTGTTGGGCATGGAAATCGCCGGCCTGGGCGGCAGCGCCCTGTTTGCGGGCAGCTGGAGCGAGTGGTGCAGCGACCCCACCCGCCCGGTGGCCAAAGGCTAAATCACCCCCGGCGCTAGACGCCGTGTTGACGCAGCCACTGTGTGAGGCGCCTCCAGCCGTCTTGTGCGGCTTCCTTGCGGTACGAAGGACGGTAGTCCGCGTGAAATGCATGGGGCGTGTCCGGGTACACCACAAAGTGCGAGGCCTTGGCGGTAGCTGGTCCGGTCGCCAAGGCACCTTTCATGGCGTCCACCGTGTCCAAGCCAATGCCGGTATCGGCGCCGCCATACAGGCCCAGCACGGGGGCGTGCAACTTTGCTGCCACGTCCACCGGGTGTAGGGGCGTGAGCTCGGTACGCTGTCCCACCAGCCGCCCGTACCAGGCCACACCCGCTTTGACCAGCGGCTGGTGCGCGGTGTAGAGCCAGGTGATGCGCCCACCCCAGCAAAAGCCGGTGACTGCCAGGCGCTGGGTATCGCCGCCATTGCGCCCGGCCCAGGCCACGGTGGCATTCAGATCGGCCATCACCTGTGCGTCGGGCACTTTGGAAACCACCTCGCCCATCAATTTGCCCATGTCGGCATAGCTAGCCGCGTCGCCTTGGCGCGCCATCAAATCGGGGGCAATGGCCATGTAGCCGAGGTGCGCAAGACGCCGCGTGACATCGGCAATGTGCTCGTGCAAACCGAATATTTCAGGCACGACCAGCACGACCGGCGCGTTGGTGACGCCCTTTGGCATGGCGCGGTAAGCGGGCACCGCGAAGCCGTTCACTTCAATCTGCACCTTGCCGGCCTGCAAACCCTCGGCCGAGGTTTGCACCAGCGTCTGGCCGGTCACGGGCAGCACGGCGGCGGCAAAGCCTGCACCGGCGGTGGCCGCGATGGCTGTTCGACGGGTGGGATGGCTGTCGCCCTCTTTGGCGTCTAACAGGGCTTGGGCGTCATTCAAGGTGTTGGTGTTCATGGCAGTTGGCTGGTTGATCAAAAAAGAAATGGGTCCGGTTAATGGGCTTGGTCCCAGTTCGCTCCCACGCCCATTTCGGCGAGCAGTGGCACTTTGAGCGTGGCCACTTCGGCCATCAGGCGGGGAACTTCGGTTTTGACCCACTCGACCTCAGCCTGTGGCACCTCAAACACCAGTTCGTCATGCACTTGCATGATCATTTTGGTGGCGCGGTGTTCGTCGTCGAGCACCTGTTGCACTTTGACCATGCTGAGCTTGATCAGGTCTGCCGCCGTGCCCTGCATGGGCGCGTTGATCGCAGCCCGCTCAGCCCCTGCCCGGCGCTGGCCGTTGGGCGAGTTGATCTCGGGCAAATACTAGCGCCGGCCAAACACCGTTTCCACATAGCCAAGTGCTTTGGCCTGGGCGCGGGTGTCGTCCATGTAGCGTTTGACGCCGGCAAAGCGCGCAAAGTAGCGCTCGATGTAGTTCTTGGCGGCGTTGTTGTCGATGCCCAAATTGCGCGCCAGGCCGTAGGCACTCATGCCGTAAATCAGACCAAAGTTGATCACCTTGGCATAGCGGCGCTGCTCGCTGCTGACCTGCTCAACAGTCAAGCCAAAGACCTCAGCCGCCGTGGCGCGGTGCACGTCCAGGCCTTGCTGAAAAGCCTGCAAAAGCGCTTCGTCACCGCTCAGGTGCGCCATGATGCGCAGCTCGATCTGGCTGTAGTCGGCGCTGGCAATCACACTGCCTGCGGGCGCGACAAAGGCCTCGCGAACGCGACGGCCCTCTGCGGTACGGATCGGGATGTTTTGCAGATTGGGGTCGTTGCTGGACAAGCGCCCGGTGACCGCCACAGCTTGGGCGTAATGGGTGTGCACCCGCCCGGTACGGGGATGCGCCAACTGCGCCAGCTTGTCGGTGTAGGTGCCTTTGAGCTTGGCCAGGCCGCGGTGCTCCAGAATCTTGGCGGGCAGTGGAAAGTCTTCCGCGAGCTTTTCCAGTACCTCTTCATCGGTGCTGGGCGCGCCGGTAGCAGTTTTCTTCACGACGGGCAAACCCAGCTTGGTGAAAAAAATCTCGCCAATCTGCTTGGGACTGCTCAGGTTAAAGGGTTGCCCCGCCAAGGCGTGGGCCTCGGTTTCCAGCTCCAGAATTCGCGCACCCAAGGTCTGGCTTTGGGCG
>CAIWRE010000099.1 GCA_903914985.1 uncultured beta proteobacterium
AAGACACGATTGAGCAATACCGCGACAACGGCCGCAAGCTCGGACGCCTGCTTTACCCGGGCCGCTGGTTTGACCCGCAAGCCATCATGCTGCGCGAAGCGGCGCAACGCTGGATCGCGCGCGCAGTCACCGGTGAGGTGACGCTGCAACTGCGCCGGGGCAATGATTATTCGATTTTGGACACCACCTCGCCCAATCTGACCTACCACCCGGAGCGCCTGACCATGGAAAAGGGCGAGTCCATGTTCTCCCCGGCCGACCGCATTGGCCAGCTCACCATGCGCAACCTGGACATTGTGGACACGCGCGCCAAACTGGGTATTTATGCCCAAACCGGCTTGCTCAGCAATGATGCGGGAACCGATATGCTGGGTCTGAGCCACACGCCTGGCGCCTGACGCCCGCCCGGATTGGTTAGGAGGTTGTTGCCTGTGACAAAGTTCCTCCCCTCCATTTCCATCAGGTATTGGATGCGTGCGCTGGCCATCTCCATGGCACTGGCCGGGCTTCTGCAACTGACCTTGCTTTGGCAGCACCAAAAAGCCATTCAGACAGAAATGGCGCGCGACAACGACGCCGCTTGGGCGCCCGCCTACGCATTGGAGCGGGAGGTTTCCCGCTTTCAAGGCGCATTGCTGCGCCAGCTTCTGCAGAGTGAAGGCGTGGACCCTCAGGCCTTGGCGGAACGTGCCACCCTGCTACGCACCCGGGTCATGATTACCCGGCAGTCACCCGGGTTGGCGGGCTTGCTCAGCGATCCCGCACAGGCAACGCTGCTCACCCACATTCAAATCATGGGCGAGGAGATAGAAGCCAACGGGGCGACCCTCACGGCATCGCCCGACCGCCTGCGGTCTTTGTTGTTTCAGTCTGAGTCTCTCGCACCCCGAATTGAGGCTCTCGTCAAAGCTGCCGAGGAGTTAGCGGCGACGCGCGTGGAACAACAAGGTGAGCAGCTTGCACAACAGAGTCGTGAACTCGCAGCATTAACCCTATTGCTCTTGGTGCTGTTGATGGGTGCCGCCGTAGCGGCTTGGTTTCAAAGTCGAAAACAGGCCAACGCAGTGAGAAAGTCCAAGGCCTTGAATGCACACTTTCAAGAAACACAAATCCAGGCGGAGCAGGCCAACCGCAGCAAGAGCAAATTTCTGGCCAATATGAGCCACGAACTGCGGACACCGTTCAACGGCATTTTGGGGATGCTGGGTCTGCTGAGCGGGACCCCCCTGACAGCCCAGCAGGCAGACTACGTCAACACCGCCAATGCGTCGGCCAACCATCTGCTCAATGTGCTGAATGACATATTGGATATCTCGGCATTGGAAGAAGGAAAAATTACCATCCACCCCGAGCCCTCGAACCTGCCTGAATTGCTGCAAGAGTTAGAAAATGTGATGCGTCCGCAAGCCACGGCGAAGGGCTTGGACTTTGTGTTCGAGGTGAGCCGGGAGATTCCAAGCTGGGGCCTGATCGACGCGACGCGCTTTAAGCAAATCATGTTTAACCTGATCAATAACGCGATCAAGTTCACTCAGCAGGGCGCGGTAACGGTATCAGTGCGGCGCACCCACGGTGCACTCAAGGGGGCCGAGCCGCCCCTGGGTCCCATCTTGCTGATCGAAGTCGAAGACACCGGTATCGGCATGAGCGAGGAAGCGGTGGAGCGCTTGTTTCAGCGCTTTTACCAGGTTGACAGCACGGTCGCGCGGCAGTTTGGCGGGTCCGGGCTGGGATTGGAAATATCGCGCTCTCTCGCGCAGATGATGGCTGGAGACATTGAGGTGCGCAGCGCCCAGGGCGAGGGCTCTTGCTTCAGGCTGGACTTGCCCCTTCGCGTGTGCGAGCCACCAGCGGCGGTTTCAGCGTTTGTGGTACCCGTGGCGCCGGTCGAACGCCCCGGCAAGGCCCCAAGCCACCATGTTCTCGTGGCCGAAGACAATCCGGTGAACCGCAAATTTGTCGGCATCCTGCTGGACCGCATGCACTGTCAAGCCACGTTCTGCGAAAACGGTCAACTCGCACTGGAGTTGGTGCAGAAGCAGGCCTTTGATTTGGTCCTGATGGACCTGCACATGCCGGTCATGGATGGGTTGGCTGCGACACGGTCCATCCGCGCGTTGCAGGGACCGGTAAAAAACATCCCCATCATCGCGTTGACCGCCGACGCCATGAACAACGCCCAGGATGACGCTTTGGCAGCCGGAGTGAACTTTTTCGTCACGAAGCCGGTGCATATTGCCCGCCTGCAGGAGGCGATAGAACGCTGCGTGGCGCTGCAGCGCAAGCAGCAAAAAGCGGCAAAGACCGCTTAATGCGCGTGCCGGCGCACGCCCAGCAAGCCGTCGCCTGAGCGGTCCGGTACCAAATAGGTGGGCGCGATGGCGGCCAGCGTGCTTGGGGTCATGCCAAGCGCCTCGAAACCTGGCAATTGACCGGTGGCCACGTTGTCCACGCGCATCGAATCCAGGTTATCCAGACTCATCACAGGTTCCCCCGGCATCAGGCCCAACATGACAGCTTGCACCTGCCCCATCCAGCGCGGCAAACCAATGACCGGACGTCCACGTCCCTGACCGACGCCACTCAGGCGTGCAGCCATTTGCACCAACTCCCGCAGCGTGTAGACCTGCGGTCCTACCAACTCGTACACGTCCCAGGCAGGAGGCCCCGAAAGTCCCCGGCGCATACCGTTCACCACGGCACTGGCAACGTCTTCGACCCACACAGGTTGAAATTTGGCCTGTGCACCCGCCAGCGGCATGACGGGAAACACTTTTTGCAAGGCCGCAAACACGTTCAAAAACTTGTCTTGGGCACCAAAAATCACACTCGGCCGTAGCACCGTCAGGCCGATGTGCGGGCCCTCTGCGCCGCTGTTCGCCCCGTCATGGGGCCAACCCAGCAACTGCATCAATGCCGCCTCACCCTGCCCTTTGCTGCGCAGGTAGTTTGAAGGGCAGTTTTGCGGGGCACGCCAGTCGGTTCCCAGCGCGCTAACGTGCACCAACTGTCGCACGCCTTGGGCCTTGCAAGCCCGGGCCATTTTTTCAGGCAGCAGACGGTGCACCCGGTCAAAGGACTCGGGTGTGCCGTGGAGTATGGCTACCAAATTCAC
>CAIWRE010000100.1 GCA_903914985.1 uncultured beta proteobacterium
CACTTTGCCTGCACCAGCGAGGACATCAACAACACCAGCCACGCGCTGCAATTGCGCGCAGCGCGTGACCTCGTGGTGTTGCCGCAGTTAGACCGCCTGGTGCTCAAGCTGCGTGACATGGCGCATGCCTTTGCCGACGTGCCCATGCTCAGCCGCACCCATGGCCAGACCGCCAGCCCCACCACCGTGGGCAAAGAAATCGCCAATGTGGTGGTGCGCCTGCAAGCCGCCTGCGAACGCATCGCCAGCGTCAAGATCCTGGGCAAGATGAACGGCGCAGTGGGCAATTACAACGCGCACCTGTCGGCATGGCCGGAATTTGACTGGGAAGCCTTCAGCAAAAAAGTGATTGAGACGCCGGAACCCCTCGGTCTGGGTCTGCATTTTCAGCCCTACAGCATTCAGATCGAGCCGCACGATTACATGGCCGAACTGTTTGACGCGGTGGCCCGTACCAACACCATCCTGATCGACTGGTCGCGGGACGTGTGGGGCTACGTGTCTTTGGGTTACTTCAAACAAAAACTGCGTGACGGTGAAGTGGGCTCCAGCACCATGCCGCACAAAGTGAATCCGATTGATTTTGAAAACGCAGAAGGCAACCTGGGTTTGGCCAATGCGCTCTTGCGCCACCTGAGTGAAAAGCTGCCCATCAGCCGCTGGCAGCGCGACCTCACCGACTCCACTGTGCTGCGCAACATGGGCGTGGCGCTGGGCTACGCGGTGCTGGCTTACCAGTCGCTGCAAACCGGTTTGGGGAAGTTGGAAATCAACGAAGCAGCCATCGCCAAAGACCTGGACGCATCCTGGGAAGTGCTGGCTGAGCCGATTCAAACGGTGATGCGCCGTTTCGGATTGCCCCAGCCTTATGAGCAGCTCAAAAAATTCACCCGCGGCGAAGCCATGACACGCGAGTTGATGCAAGGCTTCATCGCGGCACTGGACATTCCAGGCGATGAGAAGCAGCGGCTGCTGGCCATGACGCCTGCAAGCTATACCGGCAAAGCAGCAGAACTGGCGCGCCGGGCTTAGTCAGCAGCTTTTTCGCCGGGCGCGGCTTTCAGCGCCAGCGCCCGTTCGTACAGGGCATTGCGCGGCTCGCCACTGATGTCGGCGGCCAGTTTGACGGCTGTCTTGAGAGGCAAATGTTCCAGCAGGAGCTTGAGCAAGCGATCGTCCTGAGCCGCCTCGGCCATTTGCTCTAAAGGGTGCACGACCAGCACAAACTCGCCGCGCAAGCGGTTGCCATCTTCGGCCAGCCAAGCTGCCAAGCCGTCAGCCTGCATGGTGGCGATTTCTTCAAATTGCTTGGTCAGCTCACGGCCTAGCGTCACCTTGCGTGCGCCCAAAACTTCCAAGGCCAGAGACATCGCCTCCATGCGGTGTGGCGCCTCCAACAGCACCGTGGCCATGGGCTGTGCGGCCAGCAGCTGCACAGCGTGCGCACGTTCGGCGGCTTTGGCGGGGAGAAATCCGGCAAACACAAAGCTGCTGCTGCCAGCGCCATCCTGCGCCACCCCGGCAGCACTGAGCAGCGTGGTCACACTGCTGGCGCCCGGCAGTGGCACCACACGCAACCCCTGGGCGCGCACCTGTGCCACCAGGCGCGCGCCCGGGTCGCTGACACCTGGCGTGCCTGCATCGCTCACATAAGCCACGCGCAGGCCGCTGTGCAAGTGCTCCACCACAGTGTGGGCCGCTTGCGCTTCGTTGTGCTGATGCACCGCCAGCAACTGGGCGCCGGGCTTGTCAATGCCGTAGGCACGCAGCAGCGCCTGCGTGTGGCGCGTGTCTTCGCAGGCGATGCGGTCGGCCAGCGCCAACACGTACAGGGCGCGCAGGCTGATGTCCGCCAGATTGCCGATCGGCGTGGCCACCACATACAGAGCACCTTGCGGATAATGCTGCGAACCAGCAGCCTCCCGGGCTGCGGCCAGGGCAGAGGAAAAAGAGGCACTCACAAATGGGTTTCCTTCCAAACAACACCACACAGGCCAGCACCAAAAAGATCGGTGACGCCGCCGAGGACGAAGCCTTGCTGTATTTGCAGCAGCAGGGGCTGCGCCTGGTATGCCGCAATTATCGAACCCCCGGGCGCGGTGGCGGCGAAATTGACCTGATCATGCGCGACCGCGACGCCACGCTGGTGTTTGTGGAGGTGCGCAGACGCAAGTCCAGCGGCCACGGCGGTGCCGCTGCGAGCGTGGGGCGAACCAAACAGGCACGTGTGGTGCTGGCAGCCAAGCATTACCTGCTGCGGGTGCACACCCTGCCTCCCTGCCGTTTTGATGTGGTTGAAGTCACGCCGGACGGCTGCCATTGGCTTCGCGCGGCCTTTGATGCACAGTAAGCCTAGGGCGATTTACGAGGGTTTCACAGGCGCGCGGTATCATTGCAACCATGATTGAACAAAGAATTGAGCAGCATTTCATCGACAGCGCGGACCTGAAATACCAGGCTGCGCAAGCATTGAGCAAACCCATTGCGCAAGCGATTCAGGCCATCCTTGCCAGCGTTACCAGTGGCGGCAAGGTACTGGCCTGCGGAAACGGCGGATCGGCCGCGGACGCGCAGCACTTTGCGGCGGAGTTTGTCGGCCGCTTTGAGCGGGAGCGTCCCGAGCTGGGCGCCATCGCCTTGACCACCGACACCTCCATCATCACCGCCATTGCCAACGATTACGACTTCAATGTCATCTTTTCGCGGCAGGTGCGTGCTTTGGGCCAAAGCGGTGATGTGTTGTTGGCCATCACCACCAGCGGCAATTCGGCCAATGTACTGGCGGCTGTGGAAGCCGCACACGAGCGCGATATGGTGGTCGTGGCACTGACCGGACGGGGCGGCGGCAAGATGAACCAGGCGCTGCGCGACACCGACATCCATATCTGCGTGCCGCATGACCGCACTGCGCGCGTTCAGGAAGTCCACCTTTTGACGCTTCATTGCATTTGCGATGGGGTTGATGCCCAGCTCATGGGCGACCAGGAAAATTCACTATGAAAAACCATCTGTCCGCCCCTTCTCACCGTGGCCTGATGGCCGCTTTGCGCCCGGTCGCTTTGGGCGCTGCGCTGGCAGGCAGTGTGCTGTCATTGAGCGGCTGCTTTCCGCTGGCCGCAGGCGGCGCGCTGATGACGGGCATTGTGTCCGCCGACCGCAGAAGCTCGGGCACGCAGCTCGAAGACAAGAATATTGAGCTGAAGGCCGGTCTACAAATCCGCCAGAACATCGGCGATCGTGCGCATATCAGCGTCAACAGCTACAACCGCCAGGTGCTTTTGACCGGCGAAGTGCCCAGTGCCCAGGATAAGGCACTGGCTGAAAAGCTTGCCCAGGGTGTTGAAAATGTCAGCTCGGTGCTCAATGAGCTGGCCGTGATGGGCAACTCCAGCCTGAGCGAGCGCTCCAGCGACGCCATTACCAGCGGACGCGTGACCGCTGCCATTTTTGATGCCAAAGACCTCACGACCAACGCTTTCAAAGTCGTGATAGAGCGCGGCGTGGCTTACGTCATGGGTCGGGTGACCGCACGCGAAGCCAAGCGCGTGACGGAAGTGGTGACCGGTGTTTCCGGTGTGAAAAAAATGGTGCGCGTGCTCGACATCGTCAGCGAAGAAGAGCTGGCCCGCATTTTGCCGCCTGCTGCGCCACAGAAATAGCCTGCCAACAAGGGCACGCGATGGCCCTTGCTGGCATCTGCGCTTATTTCAATCGCTTGATCAGGCTCGAGGTGTCCCAGCGCCGGCCACCCATTTGCTGAACGTCGGCGTAAAACTGGTCCACCAAGGCGGTCACGGGTACGCGTGCTCCGTTGCGCTTGGCCTCTTCGAGCACCAGACCCAGGTCTTTGCGCATCCAATCCACAGCGAAACCAAAATCGAATTTATCGGCCACCATGGTCTTACCGCGGTTGTCCATTTGCCAGCTTTGGGCTGCGCCCTTGCCAATCACGTCGAGCACTTGGTTCATGTCCAGGCCCGCATGCTGACCAAAGGCCACTGCCTCGCTCAGGCCCTGCACCAATCCGGCAATCGCAATTTGATTCACCATCTTGGCCAGTTGACCTGACCCGCTATCTCCCAGCAGGGTGAATGCGCGTGAAAAGGCCATACCAGTGGCTTGAACTGCATCAAACGCTGTTGCATCGCCGCCGCACATAACCGTCAACATCCCGTTTTGCGCACCCGCCTGACCGCCACTGACAGGCGCATCGATGAACTGCAGTCCCAAAGTTCGCGCAGCAGCGTAAAGCTCGCGCGCCACGGTTGCAGAGGCCGTGGTGTGGTCCACAAACACGGCACCTTCACGCATACCGGCAAATGCACCATCGGCACCCAGCGTGACGGAGCGCAAATCGTCGTCATTGCCAACGCAGCAAAACACGATATCGGCCTGCGCAGCGGCTTCGCGGGGGGTTGCTGCGAGGGCGTGTGACGCACCAAATTCCGCAAGCCAGGCTTTGGATTTGGCACTGGTACGGTTGTAAACAGTGACCTGGTGGCCGGCCAGCGCCAAATGGCCGGCCATGGGATAGCCCATGACGCCCAGGCCCAGAAAAGCAAGCTTGCAGGGAGCGGATACCGTATAGGTTCTGGCATTAACAGAAGAAGTTTGGGTCATAGAGTGAGGTTCAGTGTTAGAGGATTTCGAAATGTTCTGTGCCTGCGCTCAGGTCGGTTTCGCGAGTCTCTTTGCCATGCAGTTTGATTTGCAATCGCAAGTCATTGATCGAGTCGGCATTGCGCAAAGCATCCTGGTAGCTGATGGTACGCGACTCATACAAATCAAAGAGCGCCTGATCGAAAGTTTGCATGCCCATTTCGCGGCTTTTTTTCATAATCTCTTTAACTTCAGGCACGTCACCTTTGCGGACCAGGTCCGCCACCGTCGAAGAATTCAGAAGTATCTCGACCGCGGAGGATCGCCCTTTTCCGCCCACGCGCGGCACCAGGCGCTGCGAAATGATGGCGCGTAAATTGAGCGACAGGTCCATGAGCAACTGCGGCCTGCGGTCATCCGGCAAAAAGTTGATGATGCGATCCAAGGCCTGATTGGCGCTGTTGGCATGCAGTGTGGCAATGCAAAGATGGCCTGTCTCGGCAAAGGCAATCGCCAGTTCCATGGATTCCCGATCCCGCAACTCACCCATGACAATGACGTCAGGTGCCTGGCGCAAGGTGTTCTTCAAGGCCGAGTCCCAACTTTCGGTGTCCAGACCGACTTCGCGCTGGGTCACCATGCAGTTCTTGTGGGGATGAACAAATTCGACAGGGTCCTCAACGGTAATGATGTGTCCGTAGGACTTCTCGTTGCGCCAATCCACCATGGCAGCAAGTGCCGTGGATTTGCCCGAGCCACTGGCACCGGCCAACACCACCAGGCCGCGGCCATACAGCGCCACATCTTTCAAGATGCGCGGTAAACCCATGCCGTCAATGGTGGGGGGCGTGGTCGGAATCACCCGCAGCACCATGCCCACCTTGCCGAGTTGCACAAACGCATTCACGCGAAAGCGTCCCAACCCCGCGGGCGAGATGGCGAAATTGCTTTCCTTCGTGCGCTCAAAATCCGCGGCCTGCCGGTCGTTCATGAGTGCCCGCACCAGCAGCACGGTGTGTTCGGCCATGAGCGTCTGGGCTGAAGCGCGGGTCATCACCCCATCGATCTTCATGGCGGGGGGAAATTCGGCGGTGATGAAGAGGTCACTGCCGTTTTTCGAGACCATCAGCTTGAGAAGATCCGAAATTAATTGAGAGGCCTGGTCACGGGTCATGTGCGAGTTCCTTGGAGTGCAGTTGCGGGGCTTACCGGTGTTTTAGCCAGGGAAGTTTTCGGGGTTCTTGGCCTTGCTGCGGGCCTCGGACGGATGAATTCTTTTTGCGCGCACCAGGTCTGTCAAATTCTGGTCCAGGGTTTGCATGCCGACGCTGTTGCCGGTTTGAATGGCCGAGTAAATCTGGGCAACTTTGGATTCACGGATCAGATTGCGCACCGCGTTGGTGCCCAGCAATATCTCGTGTGCGGCAATACGGCTGTCGCCTGCGACGGTTTTGCACAAGGTTTGCGATATGACGGCTTGCAGCGACTCCGACAGCATGGCGCGAAGCATCTCTTTTTCATCGCCCGGAAAAACGTCAATGATCCGGTCAATGGTCTTGGCGGCACTGGAGGTGTGCAAGGTTCCAAACACCAAATGCCCGGTTTCAGCGGCCGTCATGGCCAGGCGAATCGTCTCCAGGTCGCGCAGCTCACCGACCATGATCACATTCGGGTCCTCGCGCAAGGCCGAACGCAGCGCTTGTGAGAAGCCTTGGGTATGGGATCCTACTTCGCGTTGGTTGATCAGGCAGTTTTTCGATTGGTGCACAAACTCGATCGGGTCTTCGATGGTGAGAATATGACCGCTGTGGTTTTCATTCAGGTGATTGACAATGGCCGCCAGCGTCGTGGACTTGCCGGAACCCGTGGGGCCGGTCACAAGTATCAGTCCGCGAGGTTTGGTCGCAAGTTCGGCAAAAAGGGGCGGCGCACCGAGTTCCACCAGATTCAAAATCTTGCTGGGGATGGCCCTGAAAACCACGCCGGCACCCCGCAAATGGTTAAAAGCATTCACGCGAAAGCGCGACAATCCTTCGAGTTCAAATGAAAAGTCAATTTCCAACTCCTCCTCGAAGCGTTTGCGCTGGGCATCCGTCATCACGTCGTAGGCCATGGAATGCACCTCTTTGTGCGACAGCGGCGGCAAATTGAGTCTGCGTATATCACCATGAATACGCAGCATGGGCGGCAGACCTGCTGACAAGTGCAAGTCGGAAGCCTTGCTTTTCACACTAAACGCCAACAGTTGTGCGATGTCCACAAATAGCTCCTTTTGGTGGGTGCTCGACAGGATAGGACCGGTCCCAGACTTTGTTACCCTTGGGGACAATTATCGCCACGAATACCATGACATTTGAAATTGCTTTGCAATCTGTGAAGGCTCGCATGGACGCGGCCTGCCAGGCCGGGGGGCGCACGCGCAGTTCGGTGCAGCTCCTGGCGGTGTCCAAAACTTTTCCCGCCGATGCGGTGGCGCAGATGGCCGCCCTGGGGCAGCGTGACTTTGGTGAAAACTACATCCAGGAAGGTGTCGACAAGATCTCCGCGCTGGCTGATTTAGGACTCGTCTGGCATTGCATCGGGCCCGTGCAAGGGAACAAAACCCGGCTGGTGGCCGAGCATTTCGATTGGGTGCACAGCGTGGACCGCCTCAAAATTGCGCAGCGCTTGAGCGATCAGCGCCCCGGACACCTGGCGCCGCTGAACGTGTGCATTCAAGTCAATATCGATGGAGGTGCGGCCAAAGCAGGGGTCGTGCCCCACGAGGCGCTGGCGTTGGCAAGCGCCGTAGCGGCCCTGCCGGGGCTGCGCTTGCGCGGGCTGATGACGATTCCCGAACCCGCCCCGGATTTTGCCGCTGCACTCGCCGTCCACCGTGCCGCCAAGGACCTTTTCGACGACTTGCGCACCAGTGGTCTGGACATCGACACCTTGTCCATGGGCATGAGCGCGGACCTGGAAGCTGCCATCCAGGCCGGCAGCACGATGGTGCGGGTGGGTTCGGCCCTCTTCGGCGGACGCGCCTAGCCTGCCAGAGGCAAGCGGGTGGTGTTTTTGACTTCTTCCATGACCGGGTAGGTGCGGGTTTCGCGCACACCGGGCAATTGCCACAGCACGGTGCCCGCAAATTCACGGTAAGCCTCCATATCAGCCATGCGGGTTTTGAGCAAGTAGTCAAAGCCGCCGGCCACCATGTGGCATTCCATGATTTCGGCGCGCACCTGCACCGCGGCCTTGAAGGCCTCAAACACATTGGGCGTGGTGCGGTCTAGCAGCACTTCCACAAACACCATCAGCCCGGCACCGAGCTTGAGCGGGTTCAGCCGCGCTTCGTAA
>CAIWRE010000101.1 GCA_903914985.1 uncultured beta proteobacterium
GCCAACCAGGGCGTCACCACAAAAGCGATGGCCAGGGACAACAACATGCCCATGCTGGCGTTGATCGGAATGGGACTCATGTAAGGGCCCATCAAGCCCGACACAAAGGCCATGGGTAGCAATGCAGCAATCACCGTCAGCGTGGCCAGAATGGTGGGGCCGCCGACCTCATCTACCGCACCGGGGATCAACTGTGCCAGCGTTTTCTGCGGATACAGCTGCTGGTGTCGGTGGATGTTTTCCACCACCACGATGGCGTCGTCCACCAAGATGCCGATCGAAAATATCAAGGCAAACAAGGACACCCGGTTCAAGGTAAAGCCCCAGGCCCATGACGCAAACAGTGTCACCGTCAATGTCAGCACCACGGCCACACCCACGATGGCCGCCTCGCGCTTGCCCAAGGCCAGAAACACCAGCACCACCACGGATGCGGTGGCAAAAAGCAACTTTTGAATCAGCTTCTGGGCCTTGGCATTGGCCGAGGCACCGTAGTTGCGGGTCTCGGCCACCTGCACCTTGTCTGGTACCACGGTGTTGCGCAATTGCTCCACGCGCGCCATGACCGCATTGGCCACGTCGATAGCGTTTTCTCCGGGCTTTTTGGTAATGCTCAGAGTGACCGCGGGGTATTCACCACCGCCGTTCTTTTCCGCCAATCCCTGCCACACATAACGTGCTGCCGGCAAAGGGCCGTCTTTGACCTGCGCGACATCGCGCAAAAACACGGGGCGGCCATTGCGCACGCCGACAATCAATTCAGCGACGTCCTGGGCGCGCTCCAGAAACGGGCCTGATTCAATGGCCACCGTTTTATTGCCGGCGATGAGTTCGCCCACAGGCGCACCCGCATTGGCCGACTGCAGCGCCGCGCGCACATCGTCGGTGCTCACGCCCGAGCCACTCAAGCGCGCAGGGTCTATCTCCACCATCACGGCGCGTCCCGGGCCACCCACGGTTTGAACCTCGCGGGTGCCGGGCACGCGCTTGAGGTCGGCTTCCATGCTGTGCGCCACGCGCTCCAAGTCGAAGGCGCCAAGACTGGTGTCTTTGCTGAATATGGTCAGCGTCACGATGGGTACATCATCAATGCCCTTGGGTTTGATGATGGGCTCCAACACGCCCAGGTTTTTGGGTAACCAATCGGTGTTGGATCGCAGCGTGTCGTGCAAGCGCACCAAGGCCTCGGTACGGGGCACGCCCACTTTGAATTGCACGGTGATCACCGCCATGCCAGGGCGCGAAAGCGACATGACATGTTCGGTGCCCGCCATTTGCGAGAGGACTTGCTCGGCGGGTATGGCCACCATTTGCTCCACATCGGCCACGCTGGCACCGGGAAAGGGAATCAGCACATTGGCCATGGTGACATTGATCTGCGGCTCTTCTTCGCGCGGCGTCACCAGCACGGCAAACGCGCCCAACAGCAAGGCCATCAGCGCCAGCAGCGGCGTAATGTGCGCGCGCTGAAACATGGCCGCGATCCGGCCGGAGACTCCGAGGTGGTGGATGGATTTCATATCAGCGCACCTGTGCAGCAGCTTGGGGGTCGGTGGCCACTTTGTCACCAGCTTGAACACCGCTCAACACCTCGACCCTGTCCCCCTGGACCTGCCCCAGGCGCACTTGGCGCAGGGATGGCTTGCCATCGGCCTGCACCACATACACGGCACTGAGTTCTGCGCGGCGCACCACCGCCTTAGCGGACACAAACAGCCTCTCGGCGCTGTGGGATTCACCTGCTTTCAAGGGCAACCAGACCCGCGCGAACATCCCCGGCGCCACGCCGCTGAGTGCGGGCAGCTTGAATCGGACTTGGGCGGTGTGTGTAGCTGCATCCATCAGCGGCAGCACAGTGGCGCCGGTGGCGGCCATCAGGCCCGCAGCACCGGACCATCCGGGCAACTCAAACTGCATTTTTTCCAGGCTCGCGGGCAAGGCACTTTGGGCCACGCTCGCGGTCACGCGCAGGTTGGACGGATCCAGCACCGTCAGCAAAGGTCGCCCCGGCATCGCCATGTCCCCCACGGTGACTGGCACCTCACTCACCACGCCGGAAAACGGGGCCGCAATGGAATAAAAACGCGCTTGGGTTTGTGCAGCGTCTGACTGGGATTGCAAGGCCAGTACCTGCGCTTGCGCGGAGTCGAACTGGGCTTTGGAACGGTCCAAGGCCGCTTGGCTGATGTATTGTTTTTGCAGCAGTTGTTGCTGGCGTTCGTAGTCTTTGCC
>CAIWRE010000102.1 GCA_903914985.1 uncultured beta proteobacterium
GCGTCGAGCACCACAATGCTTCCGGCCTGCGCCCGGTTGGCCAGCACCGCGTCGCGCAGCTTTTGGTACGCAAAAAACTGGACCTTGGTGTCAATGCTGAGCTGAACGTCCCTGCCCGCCTCAGGCTGCACGGTTTCGCCCACCTGCTCTACCGCTTGCCCCAAGCGGTTTTTGATCACATGCCGACTGCCCGCGCGTCCTAGAAGTGCACTGTTGAACAACAGTTCCACGCCCTCCTGGCCGTTATCTTCCACATTGGTAAAACCCACCACATGCGCTGCAGCTTCCCCTTCCGGGTACTGGCGGCGGTATTCGGTGCGTTGGTTGATGCCTTTAAGGTTGAGATCGGCAATCTTTTTTGCGTTGTCGGGGTCGACCTGGCGCTTGAGCCAGACAAAGCTCTTGTCTTCATCGGCGAGCTTTTTAGCGAGTTCAGCCTCTGGAATGCCTAGCAGCTTTGCAAGTTGTTTGCGTTCACCGTCCTCCAGTGAAACTTCTTCCGGTGAAGCCCAAATGCTGGGTACAGGGACGCTGGAGGCCAAGATCAGTCCATTGCGATCCAAAATGCGACCGCGATTGGCCGGTAGCGCCTGTGTGCGAATGTAGCGCACCTCCCCTTGGCGCTGAAAGAAGTCATTGTTGAGCACCTGGATATAGGCCGCCCGCGCACCCAAACCCACAAAACCCAACGCCAACGCGCCTACGACAAATTTGCTGCGCCAAACCGGCGTGCGGCTGGTCAGCAGTGGGCTGGCGGTGTACTGGATGCTGCGGCTCATGGCTGCTTCCCGGGACCGTCGTCCTTGCCGAGGTACAGGGTGATGCCGGGGTTGACCTGGCGCATTTGCAATTTTTCCTGTGCCACCCGTTCTACCCGCGCGGGGGTAGCTTGGCTGCGCCTTTCCACTTGCAGGCGCTCAAAATCGGTATGCAGATTGCGTGCCTCCCGGTGGGCTTTTTCCAGCTCGGTGAACAGACGGCGGGATTCGTACTGGACACTGACCAGGTACATGGCACTGGCCAGCGCTGCCACCATTAACGCGATGTTCAGTCGGGTCATACGCGTTCACCCAGGAGGGTTGCGCTACGTACCGCCATACGCATGATCGCGCTGCGTGCGCGGGGATTGGCGGCCACTTCTGCGGCACTGGCGCGGCTGCGACCCAAAGCGCGCAGGTGCATGGGCTTGGGTGCTGCAAAGGGCGTGCGGCGGTCGTAGACGTCCTTCGAATGCTTGGCAATAAATTGCTTGACGATACGGTCTTCCAGCGAATGAAAGCTGATCACCACCAAGCGCCCGCCCGGCTGCAGCACCGCCAATGCGGCGTCTAGCGCCTGTTGTAGCTCTTCAAGCTCGGCATTGATGAAAATCCGAAAAGCCTGAAATGTGCGCGTTGCAGGGTTCTGGCCCGGCTCGCGGGTTTTGACCGTGTCAGCCACGAGCTGGGCCAGTTCGGTGGTGGTGGCAAGAGGTCCGTGCTCCTGTCGGCGCGCAACAATCGCCTTTGCAATACCGCTAGCAAACCGTTCTTCGCCGTAGTCACGTATTACCTCCGTTATATGTTCCAGGTCGGCATCGGCCAACCATTGCGCTACGCTGATGCCGCGGGTGGTGTCCATGCGCATGTCCAGGGGCCCCTCGAACCGAAAGCTGAAACCGCGTTGAGGGCTGTCGATTTGGGGGGAGCTCACGCCCAAGTCCATCAAAATGCCTGCGGCGCTGGATGCCGGCAATTCGCCAAGCTGCGAAAAAGGAGCGTGCCTTATGGAGAAACGCAGGTCCACGATCTCGGCGGCGCGGGCCGTCGCTTCGGGGTCCCGGTCAAAGGCGATCAAACGGCCCTGGTTCGACAGGCGCGCCAAAATTTCGCGTGAGTGGCCGCCGCGGCCGAAGGTGGCGTCCACGTAGGCGCCATCTTCGGGTTTGCCGGTGGTTTCTGGTACGGATTCGAAAAGCGCGTCCACTGCTTCCTGCAGCAAGACCGTGGTGTGCGCGAGAGGTGCGTTCACAGGGGCGATCAGAAAGAGAAGTCTTTGAATACGTCGGGCATTTGCCCTTGCATGGCCTGGGCTTCCTGGGCTTCGTAGGTGGCTTTGTCCCAAAGTTCAAAGTGGTTGCCCATGCCCAAAAGCACGGCGTCTTTGCTGATGCCTGCGGCAGTGCGCAACTCGGGGGAGATCAGGATCCGGCCGGTGCCGTCGAGCTCGACGTCCATGGCATTGCCCAAGAAGATGCGCTTCCACCATTGGGCGGACATAGGCAAGGCCGCGATGCGATCGCGAAACAAATCCCACTCCGGGCGGGGAAAGACCATCAGGCAGCCATGGGGATGCTTGGTCACAGTCAGCAATCCGGCGGCCACAGCGCTGATGACGTCACGGTGCCGGGTTGGCACTGACAGCCGTCCCTTTGCGTCTAACGTGAGCGACGAAGCACCTTGAAACACCACAACAACCCTCTTTTCCAACACGCGTGGTTTTGTGGCCTTGCGCTGCCAGATTTACCACTAAATTGCACTTTTTTGCACTTTACCAGCAAATTCAGGATTGAGGGCGCTTTTTCCCAATCTTTTTCCAATGAAATCAAAGACTTAGGCGTACTTTTTGATCTGGAAAAAGCTAAAAATATGTTCTAAATTAAGCACTTAGCCTTTCTAGTGAAAGTATTGCTTGAATTGAAGCCGGCGTCAGGGGACTCACGCGGCCATCGGACCGGGAACCGGTCTGGGGATGTGTTTTAAAAAAACGTTTGCCTGTCAGAGCACATCACGCAATTGCACGTGCGCAAAGGCTTCCACGCCTGCGGCATTCCAAGCGGCGCCAAGCAGAATGCCGACGTGATTGAACTGCACCTCAATGCCGCGTGAGGCGGTGTGGCGAAGCCACACCAGCAGCAGCGCCGTAGCCGCTGCGTCCATCCGCACGAGCGTGGAACAATCCACCTCGATGCGCCCCGACTCGGGTTCTGGCAGACCCAAGCCTTTTTCCCCTGTCAGGTGGCCATGCAAATGCCAGGGAGAGTGAGCCGTCGTAGACGGTGCGACCGTGGACGTGGCCTGCGTGTCGCCGATAAATTGAACGGTGCCGGGTTGCCAAATCGGCGCAGTTTCAATGTAGGTGAGGCAAAAGTCGGTGCACGCCGCGTCAAATGCAGCGCGCATACCCATGAGCGCCAGCATACAAAAACGCAACAGCCAAAGATGGCGGTCCACCTCCGACGTGCCGATGGGGGTTGCCTGCTCGAGGACATAGAGCAGGTTTGGCGTGTCAATAAAAGTCAGTTGCTCAGGCGAGCCTTGCTCTGAATTGAACACCGCAGTGACCAGAGCGGCCGCACCGGCATCGATGCTGCTCAGGGACGTCCAATCAATTGTGCAATGCCCGCCCTGGGACCAATGTACTTGCAGGTCAGTCGCAGCGTCCTGGGTGAGTACGCTGGGGCAGCGCCACAGGCGGTTGCCGAAGGATTGACTCGGCTTGTCGGCACGCAGGGTCGCAAACGGGTGTTGACGCTTGTCTGTCGCCTCGGGTGCGACATGGGTCGGTTGCTGCCATTGGGGCGTGCGGCCGTCCCAAAAATCAAAATACTCCAACACCGACCAATCAAACTGGGCTTGATTTCCTGTTGCCCGGTAGATGTCCAACAATGCCAGCAAACGCCGCACGGCTTGGCCGGGTTGAAGATCATTGCCCCGCAGGGAACGCACCAGGTGTTGTGCTGCGAGCTCATAGTTCTCCTCAGCAAACAGCTGCGCCGCTTTGGTCAGAATCTCGTCGAGTGGCTCCGTGTCACTCGCGATGGTCCTGGGCCCCTTTGAAGCCTCACCGGGTTTGGCTGGTGCCTGCCCTGGGACCGTGATCGACTTTTCCGAAAGATCTTCCAGGCTTTGAACCAGCAAAACAGACGCCGGGAGCTCGCTATGGTGCATCATTTGTGTCAGCACGCCAGGTGTCGCCAGGTAGGTGGACGAAAACTGCGTCGGCGAGCCCGCGTCTGACAACCCAGTGCCCGCCACCAAGTGGGAGTCTGCTCGCTTGCTGTGACTGGCGACCCAAAGCAAATCGAGCTGAGCCTCAATCTCGTCGATTTTCTTAAGCGTATCGCCCCGGACTTTGCCCTCGCGGGGCAGGCGCGCTGTAAGTCCTGCCAAAGTCGGCTCGGCGATCTCGCCCGCATGGCGTTTCTGCACACCGCGCAGGTAAGCAAATTCCTGCTTGCGAACCAGGTGGACCTGCCGCATCCATTCGCTGCGCGACCCATGGGCCAAAACCCCGCCACCAGGGCTTTGCGACTCCCTTGGGCCAACACTCACCGGGGATGACGTGGTATCGCTCACGGTATGAGGCGCTTGCGCGTTCCCGCTTAGTCGCCAAACATCTTTTGTTTGAGTTCCCGGCGCTGCTGGGCTTCCAGTGACAGCGTTGCTGTGGGGCGCGCAAGCAAGCGGCCCACGCCGATGGCTTCGCCGGTCTCATCGCAATAACCATAGTCGCCTGCATCAATGCGAGCGATCGATTGCTCAATTTTCTTCAGCAATTTGCGTTCGCGGTCGCGGGTGCGCAACTCCAGTGCGTGTTCTTCTTCAATGGTGGCGCGGTCGGCAGGATCCGGTACTACGGAAGTGTCCTCGCGCAAATGCTCGGTGGTCTCGCCTGCGCTGCTCAGAATGTCGCGCTTGAGCAAATTGAGCTTGAGCTTGAACGCCGCCAATTGCACTTCGTTCATGTACTCGGAGTCCGGCATGGCGAGCAATTCAGCGTCTGTCAGACGCTCCACCGGCGTGGTTTTCCAATTGTTTGCCAGCTTGCTGTCTTTTTTCACAATGGCTGGAATCACAGGTGGCGCAAAAACGGCCTGGCTGGAAGGATTGAAACTCGATTTGGCCGCGGTGGATGCCACCGACTGGGCCATGGACGGCACGGTCAACATGGCAAGGCGCGACGAGGGGCGACCGGATTTCACGGGAACCGTGCTCGCGGCAGCGGCAGCGGGTACGGGGGTGACAGCTTTTGAAGGAGTTGAATTCACAGGGGCTTTTGTTAGGGGTTCGACCACAGCGACAGGCGGCGTGGCAGGAGTGACTTTAGAGCTCGCTTTTTTCACCGGGCTTGGCGAAGCGGCTGCTTTTTTGGGCGTAGGCAGTTGGGATGCAGCAGGAACTGCCTTTGCCTTGGCAGGACTGGCGGCCTTGGCTGTAGGGGCTTTGGCAGCGGCTTTCGGAGCGGCTTTCGGAGCGGCTTTTGCCACTGGCTTCACCGGCGTCTTTAAAGCCACCGCAGCGGGCTTTTTGGCCACGGGCGCAGGTTTGGCCGCTGCCTTCACGACTGCCTTGGCCGCAGGTTTGGCTTTTTTGGGCGTGACCGCAACCGGGGTCGCTTTGGACTTTGCGGCAGCAACGGGGCTCGCCTTGGCCTTGCTCGGGCTTGCTTTGATAGCTTTCACTGCATGACTCCTAACTGAAACGCGACGGTCGAGGGGAGGGCCTATGGGCTCCCCTGCGCTTGGGGCGGGTGCGCTGTCCATCCCTTCGGCGCGGGAGTGTACAGGGTTAGCTGAAGGAAACCCCATCATTTGCAAAAGTGCGACCAACATGCGGTCTCCAGAGTCAAGTTGTAGCAATGGGCGGCATTTGCTGCGCCGCAACAAAACTCTATTGTCACCGCAAATCAGACCAGCGACTGCTCCAAGCCCTGCAGCAGGATGTCTTTTGGCAGGTCGATGCCGATAAACACGAGTTTGCTGTTTTTCACCTCGTCAGCCGCCCAGGCCGGCCCCAAATCGCTGCCCATGAGTTGGTGTACGCCTTGGAAAATCACTTTGCGCTCGCTGCCCTTCATATACAGAACGCCTTTGTAGCGCAGCATGCGCGGGCCGTAAATGTTGACGATGGCGCCCAAAAAGTCTTCCAGCCGCGCGGGGTCGAAGGCGCGGTCTGACTTGAAGACAAAGCTTTTGACGTCGTCATCTACATGGTGGTGGCGCCCGTGGCCGTCGTGCGACGGATGGTCACAGTGTTCGCCATGGTGATCGTGATCGTGGTGGTCGTGCTCGTGCCCGTGATCGTGGTCATGGGTGTCCGCCTTCAGGAAATCGGGGTCGATATCGAGCTTGGCATTCAAATTGAAGCCGCGCAGGTCAAAAAAGTCCTTGATCGCCACTTCGCCAAAGTGCACCAGGTGCTGGGGCGCGCGCGGATTCATGTGCTTGAGGCGATGCTGCAGGGCATCCAGATCAGGGGCCGACACCAATTCGGACTTGCTAATAAATAGCTGGTCGGCAAATCCCACTTGGCGGCGCGCTTCCTGGCGGTCGTTGAGCTGCCCGGGGGCGTGTTTGGCATCGACCAAGGTCAGAATAGCATCCAGCAGGTAGGACTCGGCCACCTCGTCGTCCATAAAAAAGGTTTGCGCCACCGGGCCGGGGTCGGCCAGGCCGGTGGTTTCAATCACCACGCGGTCAAAGTCCAACTCTCCTTTGCGCTTTTTTTCCGCCAGACTTTGCAGGGTTGCGCGCAGGTCTTCGCGGATGGTGCAGCAAATGCAGCCATTGCTCATTTGGATGATTTGCTCAGTCGTGTCGGACACCAAGATGTCGCTGTCGATGTTTTCCTCGCCAAACTCGTTCTCGATGACCGCGATCTTTTGGCCATGCGCCTCGTGCAAGATGCGTTTGAGCA
>CAIWRE010000103.1 GCA_903914985.1 uncultured beta proteobacterium
ACCTCCAGCCCCAGCCACTTCACGCCGGGGTCGAACTCGATAGTTGCGGGGCGATGGCCAGCCTGCCAGGTGGCCAGCAAATAGTCCTCGCGCTCCAGCACAAAGGCCGAGTAGCGCGAGCGCATGAGGTGGTGGGCGTCGGGGACGAAAGGGCCGTGGGTGGCGTCGGCCTCCAGCCAACGGCCACAGCATTGGCCGTAGCTGAGCGGCTTGGGGGCTTTGGAGGCCGTGTGCGACGCGGACACACCGCCGCAGGGGCAGGGCTGCGCGGGCGCCAGCCGTTTCATGCCTTGGCGTGGCGCTTGGCTTTGGCCTCTTCCAGCGTGAGGGTGGGCGCGCCCTCTTTGACCCACTCTGCAAAGCCGCCGTCCAGGTGGGCCACATTGGTCATGCCCATGTCTTGCAGGGCCTTGGTGGCCAATGCGCTGCGCCAGCTCGCGGCGCAAAACAAAATGAACTCCTTGCCCTCGTCGCCAAACACCGGCTTGAAATAGGGCGAGGCCGGGTCCACCCAAAACTCCAGCATGCCGCGGGGCGCCAGTACCGAACCCTCAATCGTGCCCTCACGCTCCAGCTCGCGCATGTCGCGAATGTCCACCAGCTGCACCGTGGGGTCCCGCAAGCGCGCCACCACCTGCGCCACGCTGTAGGTGGTGATTTGGGCGTTGGCCTCATCAATGAGTTGGCGAAATCCTTTGGTGATGGGCATGGGCGGGGTCCTTTGCTATCGGGTTCTGGTGATGTCGTTCAGCGGGAGGATAGCTTTTTCGAGGCAGCCGCCTTTTTCTGGGCCGCAGGCTTGGGCTTGGGAAAAGGCAAGGCCGCCTCAGTCACCTCCAGCAGCTCGCGCAGCAACTGCGAGTCTTCCAGGGCTTCATCAAGCACGAAGTAGTTCTTGGCACCGGGGTAGGGCGGCGCTTCGGTGGGTGTGCCCAGCAGCGCTCGCGCGGCGTCCGTTGGCTTTAAAAATAGCTGGTTGTTGCAGACCAAGCCAACTACTTTGGTGTTCAGGTACAGCGCGTATTCGCCAAACATGCGCCAGTAGCTCAGCCGCGCACCCAGCAGGCTTTGGTCAACGATGTATTCGATGGTGGAGAGGTCGGAGGCCATTTATCAGGCCGCGAGCTGCTCACGGACTGCAACCTGGCGTTCAATATCACCAAGGGTCGGGAGAGTCTTCAAATCGTAAATGGATTGCATCGCCAACCACGACGCTGCATCGCCGCCGAAGTGCTTTGCCAACCTTGCGGCCGTGTCGGGAGTCACTGAACGACGCTCCTTGACGATCTCATGAATTCGGGTCGCAGGCACACCCAGCGCAACGGCGAGCGCATTCACGCTGAGCCCCAACGGCGCAAGGTAGTCTTCGCGAAGAACCTCGCCCGGATGAACCGGCCGCATACGATTGACAGGACGTGCCATTTTGACTCCTTCAGTGGTAATCCACAATTTCGACATTGACCGGCCCCGTTGGGGTCCAGACAAAGCAAATTCGCCATTGGTCGTTGATGCGAACACTGTGTTGGCCTTTCCGATCGCCTTTCAGTGCTTCCAAGTGATTTCCGGGCGGCGCCTTCATGAATTCCAGAGTCTGCGCCGCATCTAGCTGCGAGAGTTTTCGCTCCGCGACGCCTAAGAATGCCTTGAATCTGCGAGGGCTTTTGCCCTCGTACAACGCCAAGGTGTCTTTGCACTTGAACGACTGGATCATCGGATTAGTTTATTACGCGCCGCGTAATATTGCAAGTCAAAGGCGTGATTACACCTAATTCCCCAGCCGCGCCGCCTCTATGGCTCCGATGTCGATCTTGCCCATCTTCATCATCGCCTCAAAAGCGCGCTTGGACGCTGCGCGGTCCGGGTCGCTGATGGCTTGCATCAATGCGGAGGGCGTGATCTGCCAGGAGATGCCCCACTTGTCTTTGCACCAGCCGCAGGCGCTCTCTTGTCCGCCGTTATTCACAAGGGCGTTCCAGTAGCGGTCGGTCTCGGCTTGGTCGGCGGTGGACACCTGGAAAGAGAACGCCTCGGAGTGCTTGAACATGGGGCCGCCGTTGATGCCAAGGCAGGGAATGCCCAGCACCGTGAATTGCACCGTCAGCACCTGACCTTGCTTGCCTGAGGGGTAGTACCCCGGCGCGCGGTGCACAGAGTCCACCGACGAATCGGGGAAAGTGGCTGCGTAGAAAGCTGCGGCCGATTCGGCGTCGCCGTCGTACCACAGGCAAATGGTGTTTTTGTGCGTTTTGGACATAGTCACCTCGCCTGCAGCATGGCACCCATCATCTGGTGGATGACGTTGACCGCCTTGAGCGGGCGCAGCATCACCTTGAACTCCACGATCTTGCCCGCCTCGTTCCATTTGATGATGTCCACACCGTTGACCACGATGCCGTCAATCTCGGTCTCAAATTCGAGCATCGCGTCGTTGGTGCCGATGATCTCGCGCACGTAGTGAAGCGTGGGGTTGACGAACACGTGCAATGCGGCAGACAGGTACTTGGCCGTGAGCTTGCGGCCTACTTGCGGCGCGTGCACGACCGGCGAAAAAAAGACAGCGTTTTCGTCGAGCAGCGCATCCAGGCCGACGGGGCTGCGGTCGTGGATCATGCGGTGCCAGGTGGCGATGGGGTGCTCGGTCATGAGATTCGTCTCCTTTGTATTTATGCCATCTAACGCCGGGCTGAATCGGCAGGAGGACAGTTAAACATTGCCGCGTTTCGCTGCCGACGAACCGCGTACCTTGCCGCCGGAGGGCAGCTCGGCGAGTCGACCTGTCACGTACTTGTGCAAGACA
>CAIWRE010000104.1 GCA_903914985.1 uncultured beta proteobacterium
AGAGTGGTTCAGCGTGCGCACCAACCCCGACGGGTCAACCAGCGAAGGCCTGGGCGACTGGGACATCAGTCGTGACGCGCCCTACTTCGGCATCGAGATTCCCGACGCACCGGGCAAGTACTTTTATGTATGGCTGGACGCGCCGGTGGGCTACCTGGCCTCGTTAAAAAACCTGCTCGACAAGCGCCGATCCTTGGATCCGCAAAGCCCAGACTACGCCGCCTACATGGCCAATCCCGCCCTGGAGCAATACCACTTCATCGGCAAAGACATCGTCACTTTCCACACCTTGTTTTGGCCCGCCATGCTGCATTTCAGCGGACGCAAGGCACCGACCAATGTGTTTGTGCACGGTTTCTTGACCGTCAACAACGGCGAAAAAATGAGCAAAAGCCGGGGCACCGGCCTGGACCCGCTCAAATACCTGAGCCTGGGCATGAACCCGGAGTGGCTACGCTATTACTTGGCCGCCAAGCTGTCTGCGCGCAATGAAGACATTGACTTCAACGCCGACGATTTCATGGCGCGGGTGAACAGTGATTTGATCGGCAAGTTTGTGAATATTGCGAGCCGTACCGCGCCATTTTTTGCAAAGTATCTTAACAACGAGATGCCGCAGATCGCAATGAATCACGGCGTAGCACCCGTAACGGCCGACACATCAGGTTTTGCCTTTGCAATTGCTCACAGTAGAGATATACGTGAGGCATTTGAATCCAGGGAGTACAGCAAGGCACTCCGATTGACCATGGAGGTGGCAGACGCCATCAACAAGGAGTTTGATGCCTTCAAACCGTGGGTGTTGGCCAAGACCGCTTCCACCGATGCGGAAGCGAAGAAGAGCCTGGAACAAGTTTGCGCATCTTGCATCGCTGGATTCAAAGCTTTGTCGTTGTTCCTGAAGCCGGTATTGCCTGAGTTGGTCAGTGCGGCTGAAAAGTACCTGAATTGCGCGCCCTTGCAATGGTCAGACTTGGCCTTGCCGATCGATCCCGATAAGTTCATCCCTCCAGGGCACAAGTTCGGTGACTTCAAAGCGCTAATGCAACGCGTCGCTTCCGAACAGCTCGACGCTCTCTTCGAACCGCCTACGGGATCGGGGTCAGAGCCCGAGTTTTCCGCTGGAAAATCGGGATCCGACCCCAATGCCTCCGGCTCCGACCTCGGTTCTTCCATTCCAGGCGGCGAAGAAATTGCCCCGGTGATTGGCATTGACGACTTCGCCAAAATTGACCTGCGGATTGCCAGGATCGTGAACTGCGAAGCGGTGGAAGGATCGGTCAAGCTGCTGCGCCTGACGCTGGACGCGGGCGAGGGGCGCATGCGCAATGTGTTCAGTGGCATCGCCAGCATGTACCAGCCCGCGGACCTGATTGGCCAACTCACCGTGCTGGTGGCCAATCTCGCGCCGCGCAAGATGAAATTTGGCGTGTCTGAGGGGATGGTACTGGCCGCCAGCCACGCCGATGAGAAGGCGCAGCCCGGCATCTACATCCTCCATCCCTGGCCTGGCGCGACGCCTGGCATGCGCATAGGCTAATTACATGCACCACCACTCTGCGGCGCAGGCGCTGCAATTTGACGTCCTGATCGTCGGCAGCGGCTTGGCCGGCCTGAGCACGGCGCTCTTGTTGTCTGAAAAATACCGGGTTGCCATCATCACCAAACGCGCGGTGCGCGAAGGCTCCAGTGGCTGGGCCCAAGGTGGCATTGCCGCTGTGTGGGACAAGGCCGACAGCTTTGCCGCGCACGTGGACGACACCCTGATCGCGGGCGCGGGGCTGTGCGATATGGCGGCCACCCAGTTTGTGGTGGAGCAGGCACCGCAGGCGATTGCCTGGCTGCAGGCCATGGGCGTGCCCTTTAGCACCGAGCACAACGGTGACCTGCACCTCACCCGCGAAGGCGGCCACAGCGCACGGCGCATCGTGCATGTGACCGACGCCACTGGCGCGGCCGTGCAAACCACGCTGATTGAGCGGGTGCAAAAGTCGCCCAACATCACCTTGTTTGAAAACCACACCTTGGTGGACCTGATCACCAGCGATAAGCTGGCCGAGTCCGGCAGCCCCCGCCGCTGCGTGGGCCTGTATGCGCTGGATGACGACCGTGACGAGGTGCTGACTTTTTCTGCCCCCCACACGCTG
>CAIWRE010000105.1 GCA_903914985.1 uncultured beta proteobacterium
AAGCGCCGCACCACACCGGTTTGGGTGAATTCCTGCCAAGCGATATGGTTCGATTGGCACCAGGCGGCCACCTGAATATCCCGCGCGTACGACCAGCCGGATCCGGTTTCTTCGTGGCTCAGCACCTGGGTGTAGGCCAGCTCCTGGTGCAACTGCGCCAACACTTGAACCGCAGAGCCCACCCGCACCAGCAGGGGCAAGCCCCGCACTGCCAAGGCGCTGCGCAGCTCGGCCAGGCAGCCCAGCGCGAAATCCACGTGGCTGGCGTCGCACTCCTCGCTTTGCAGCCACTCGGGCTCGATGATGAAAATCGCCAGCGCGTCGTCGTAGGCTTGCGCAGCGGCCAGCGCCGCGTGGTCGTGCACGCGCAGGTCACGTTTGAACCACACCAGGGCTCTTTGCTTGGACATGACAGAGACCGCCTCTATTGCTGGCGGGTGTGGCTTGCGCGATGGCGCAGAAATGCCGCGCCACGCAACTGCGCATGTTTGGTTTTGCGCCCGGTCACGCGCTTGCGCCACATGCGAAACGACGAGGGCGACAGGCTGCGGCGCATGAGGGCAATGACGGCGGACTCATTCAATCCAAACTGGGCCTCAATGGCCTCGAACGCGGTGCGGTCCTCCCAGGCCATTTCGACCACACGGGAGCGGCAGCCTTCGTCCAGCGCATCGAGGGCAGAGCGGGCAGCAAGTGTCATAGCCGTCGGGACTCAGTGCGCGGTGGCGCCAGGCCCACCCTCTTGCGGGGCAGGCGCATCGGCCTTGTCCATGGGCGGGCGGCACATGGTCTGCCCGTCCCACTGCTGTCCACACCAGCAACGGCCTTCGGCGTCCACAATGCAAGTTCCAGTGCCGCAGCAGCGTTCGTCTTCGTTCATATCCAGTCCGTTCGGTGTGGTGGGTGATTGTCTCTGAGTCGGCGCGCTCCTGCGCCCGGCGGGTTTGCAGAGCCGACCTTCAATCTTTGCCAGCCTGCGTGTCCAAGCCCTTCAAGAACGCCATCTTTTCTGCAATCTTGCTCTCCAGGCCGCGTGGCACGGGCTGGTACCAGGCCGGGTCTGCCATACCGTCGGGCAGGTAGGTCTCCCCCGCAGCGTAGGCATGGGGTTCGTCATGGGCGTAGCGGTATTCATGGCCGTAGCCCAGCTCTTTCATGAGCTTGGTGGGCGCATTTCGCAGATGCACGGGTACTTCGCGGCTCTTGTCGGTTTTCACAAAGGCGCGGGCCTTGTTGTAGGCCTTGTAACCGGCATTGCTTTTGGCGGCCACGGCCAAATAGACCACGGCTTGGCCCAGCGCCAGTTCGCCTTCGGGCGAGCCCAAACGCTCAAAGGTGAGGGCTGCATCGTTGGCGATTTGCATGGCACGCGGGTCGGCCAGGCCAATGTCTTCCCAGGCCATGCGCACGATGCGGCGCGACAGGTACTTGGGGTCGGCACCGCCGTCCAGCATGCGGCACAGCCAATAAAGCGCAGCGTGGGGGTTGGAGCCGCGCACCGATTTGTGCAGGGCTGAAATCTGGTCGTAAAAGTTGTCGCCGCCCTTGTCAAAGCGCTTGGCATTGATGGCCAGGGCGTTTTCAATAAAAGCACCGTCAATGTCACTGATGCCTGCTGCCGCTGCGGCCGTGTTGCACTGCTCCAGCAGATTCAGCATGCGTCGGGCATCGCCGTCGGCATAGCCCACCAGCGTGGCAATAGCACGCTCTTCAAAATGCAAATGGCCCAACACCTTGTCTTGTGCGCGCTGCAGCAAGAGGCGCAACTCATCGTCGGTGAGCGACTTGAGCACATAGACCTGCGCACGCGAGAGCAGCGCGGAATTGACCTCGAACGAAGGGTTCTCGGTGGTGGCGCCAATCAGCGTGACCAGGCCGGACTCGGCATAGGGCAATAGTGCGTCTTGCTGCGATTTGTTGAAGCGGTGGATCTCGTCCACAAACAAAATCGTGTGCTTGCCCTGCGCCAGATACGCTTGCGCCTGCTCCATCGCAGCACGAATGTCTTTGACACCCGAGAACACAGCAGACAGCGCGATGAACTCGCACTGAAAGGCCGTAGCGGTCAACCGCGCCAGCGTGGTTTTACCCACGCCCGGCGGCCCCCACAAAATCATGGAATGCGGCTTGCCCGAGGCAAAGGCGAGCTGCAGCGGCTTGCCGGGGGCCAGCAAATCGCTTTGGCCAATGACGTCCGCCACCGTCTGCGGGCGCAGCGCTTCGGCCAGCGGGGCTGTGGGTTGGGACTGAAAAAGGTCGGACATTCGATGCGTGGGCGCTAGGGTGGCTCAGTGTAGGGTAAGGTTTGCCACCGCCGCGCGCGGGCCAATGGCTCGCGGGTGGGTCTTCAGCACGGCCCGTCGGTAGACACCTGGCCCGCTTCCATTTGCACGGCGGCCACCAGCTGGGCTTCGAGCAAGGCCACGGCGGGGCTGAGCGTCCCCGGCGCGCGGTGCAAGGCAATTTCGATTTCGGGCAATCGCGGCAAGGCGTGCTCGGCGCCCAGCACCCGCCATTCGGGTGGCACCATGCTTTGTGCCACCACGGTGAGTGCCAGTCCGCCTGAGACCGCGAGTTTTCCACCGGCAAAACTTTGACTGGTATAGGCAATGCGCCAGGGTATTTGCGCCGCATCCAGCGCTGCAAGCGCGTGCTCGCGAAACACGCAACCCTCAGGAAACAGCGCCAGCGGCAAGGGGCTGACCTCAAACGCCAGGTGCTGGCGCGAACCGGTCCACACCAGGTGCTCGGTGCGCAGCACCTGCCCACGCCGACGCTTGGGCTGGCGTGTGATCAGCGCCACGTCAAGTTCGCCCGCCTCCACGCGGTTGAGCAAGTCGCCGCTGAGCGCACCAATCACCTCAAGCTGCACCCGGGGGTAGGCGTGGGCAAAATGCGCCAGCACGCCGGGCAAGAACTGGTGAGCGTAGTCGTCGGGCATGCCCAGACGCACATGGCCCTGGGCATGGGGCTGGTCCAAGGCCACCAAGGCTTCTTCGTTAAGGCGGATCATGCGCCGCGCATAACCAAGCAGCACCTCACCCTCTTCGGTGAGTTTGATGTTGCGGCTGTCACGGTGCAGCAGTTGGCGGCCCGTCACGTCTTCGAGCTTGCGCAGCTGCATGCTCACAGCCGACTGGGTGCGGCACAAATACTGCGCCGCTCGGGTAAAGCTACCGCTATCGACCACCGCCGAGAAGGCTTGCAACAAGGCAAGGTCCAGGTATTTAAGCATCGCGCACCCCGATGGTTGCATCACGTTATTTGATGCATAGGATAACAATTATTCGTTTGCGCTCACACGTTTGCAGGCCTACATTGGCCCTGCGTGCCCTGACCGGCGCGAATTTTTTCGATGGCAACCCACCCATTTGCACTTTGAGGAGACACACAAAAATGAAACACCACGACATCGTTGACAACACATCGTTAGAGCTTGACCGCCGACAGCTCATCTCGGGCGCCGCTGCACTGGGCCTTGCGTCTGGGCTGACGGCGTTTCCTGCCATGGCCCAAAGCACACCCAAAAAAGGCGGTGTTCTGCGCATGGGCATGGAAGGCGGCTCTGCCTCGGACAGCCTGGACCCGCGCACCTACGCCGACTCCATTCCTATCTCCTACAGCCTGATGTTCTGGAACCAGCTGGTCGAAATTGACGCCAAAGGCAATGCCACGCCCGAACTGGCCGAAAGCTGGGAATCCAAGCCGGGCGCCGCCGAATGGATCTTCAACATCCGCAAGGGCATCACCTTCACCTCGGGCAAGACGCTGGACGCCGACGACGTCATCTACTCCATCAATATGCACCGCGGCGAGACCAAGTCGCCTGCCAAAGGCATTCTGGAGCCCATCACCGACATCAAAAAGTTGTCGTCGCACCAGATCCAGATCAACATGAAGTCGGGCAATGCCGACCTGCCCTTTGTGCTGTCGGACTACCACTTGCTGATCGTGCCCAACGGCACTACGGACTTCTCCAAACCCGACGGCACCGGCGCCTACACCTTGGTGGAATGGCAACCCGGCGTGCGCGTGGTGGCCAAGCGCAAACCCGGCGCCTACTGGAAAGCCGGCCGGGGCAACTTTGACAGCGTGGAACTGCGCTACATCGGCGACTCCGCCGCGCGTACCCAGGCCCTGGTGACGGGCGCGGTAGACGCGGTTAACCGCCTCAACCCCAAAACCGTGGCCTTTCTGTCCAAGAACAAAGACATCAACATCACCCGCACCAAAGGCACCGGCAACCGCTACGGTTTTGTCGCGCTGATCGACATCGATCCCTACAAAAACCACGACCTGATGCTGGCGCTCAAACACGGCATTGACCGGCAAAAAATCATCGACAACGTGTTCTCGGGCTTTGCCTCCATGGGCAATGACCAGACCGTCGGGCCAGCCGACCGCTTTTACAACGCAGCCCTCAAAGCCAAGGCCTACGACCCGGACAAGGCCGCCTTCCACTTCAAGAAGGCCGGCTCGCCAGGGGGATTGGAAGCCCAGGTGTCCGAAGGCTGCTACTCGGGCGCGACCGACTCGGGCGTGATCTTTCAGGAAACGCTCAAAAAAGCCGGCATTGGCCTGGAAGTCAAACGCGTATCGGGCGACGGCTACTGGGACAATGTGTGGATGAAAGCACCGTTTTGCTCTGTCTTCTGGGGCAACCGGCCCACGGCGGATTTGCAAATCTCGACGCAGTTCCTCTCAGGTGGTGCCTGGAACGACACCCACTTTGCCAGCGCAGCCATGGACAAGCTGGTAATTGCCGCGCGCATTGAGCTCAACGAAGGCAAGCGCCGCGAAATGTACGCAGAGGCCCAGCGTCTGATATCAGAAGATGCTGGCATGGTCTGCTTTGCCGTAGGCGACCAGATGGACGGCTGCAGCAAAAAACTTAGAGGCCTGGAGTCGCACGCCCGCTACGACATGAACGACAACCGCCTGGCAGAAAAAGGCTGGTTCGCTTAAGGCACAGCGCCGACCCCAGCCACGCTCTTCCCTGCGCCCTCCTCGGGGTGCGGGGAAGCTGCGCCTCAAAAACACATTGGGAGACTACTTTGAAAATCGGATTTATTGGCCTGGGCAATATGGGTTCGGCGTCAGCGCGCAATATCCAGCGCGCTGGCCACACCCTGGTGGTGAACGACATCAACCGCGACGCCGCCAACGCATTTTTGGCCGAGGGCGCGCAGTGGGCTGCCACGCCGGCCGCCGTGCTTGATGCAGCAGACATTGTCTTCACCATGGTGTTTGGCCCGGCAGACATTGAACAGGTGCTGCGAGGGCCACAAGGATTTTTAAGCACCCGCTGCCAGGGCAAAGCCTGGGTGGACATGACCACCAGCAGCCCGCAACTGATGCGCGCGCTGGGCGCCGAGTTTGCAGCGGCCGGTGGCATGCCAGTGGATTCGCCCGTGACCGGCTCGATCGACTCGGCCATCCGGGGCGACATGATTCTGTTCGTTGGCGGCACCGATGCGGACATTGCCCACGTCACGCCGGTGCTGGAGCTGGTAGGCGAAATCCGCCGTGTAGGCGCTTACGGAAACGGCTATGTCGCCAAGTTGGTCAACAACCAGCTTTGGCTCATCCATGCAGCCGCCATTGGCGAGGCCATGGTGGCGGCCAAGAAATCTGGGCTGGAACCCGACGTCTGGTGGGCCGCCATGAAGGGCGGCGCAGCCGAGAGCTTTGTGATGCAGCACGATGTGCCATCCATCTTTGCCGGCCATTACGACCCGTCGTTTCGGCTAGAGCTGTGCCTGAAAGACCTGGGCCTGATCGCCCAGCTGATTGAGAGCGTGGGCACTCGCAGCGAACTCACCCAAGCCACCCACGCCCGCTTCTCGGAAGCCCAGGCGCGCTACGGCAAAGACGCAGGTGAGATGACGGTGTGCAAAGTCCTAGAAGACGATGCCGGTGTGGACCTGCGTGTAGCCGGTGACTGGACCCCGCCGTGGGAAGTGAAACACCCGTCAGAACGCTAAGGCCACAGACTTTTCAAAAACTCCAGGCTTCGCGGGGTCGTGTCCTGGGGTACCTCCATGTGCGAGGCCCGGCTCTCCAGATACACGCTTTGAGGGTGGGGCGGCAGCTGTTTGAAAACATACTGCGCTCCAAAGCCCCAGCGGGTAATTCCGTCTTGGATCGTCCCCGCGTAAAACACCGGAATGGCGCCGCGCACGCGACTTGCCGAAATGGACATATTGGCCAAGCCTTCGGGCTCGTAGTAAGAAAGATAGGCCGAGGGCGTGCTCACCAGTTGGCGACGGCGGTTGCCGCTGTTGAAATCGGTGAACTCGAAGTCCCGCACAGCGCCCTGACCTGCTTGCACCGCGACGCGGGCTTTTTGCAGCGTCGACGCCGTCTCGCCATTGCGAAACTGGTACTCCGGCACATGGCCGGGCGCAAAGACCATCAAGGCATCGACATCGCCGTGGCTGGCTGCATACGCCAGTGCCGCATTGGCACCCAAGCTATGCCCCGCCAACACCACACGGGTAAAGCCCTGGCCCCGCAGGCGGGCGACCGCATCTCGGATTTCCAGCAATGCGTCGGGGTAGTCCACGTCGTACAAACGGTCCCGCCCCCATGCCATGGCAGGCGACACCACGGTGTAGCCTCCCGCCTGCAAGTCAGCGGCCAAGGGCCCCGGTGGCCGCCCCCATTTGCCATGCAAAGAAATGATGGCGATGGACGACGGCTCGGCTCCACTGACACCGGCCCAGCCCCACAAAAGGCCAACCAGGGCCAGACAGAGGGCAAATCGGCGCGGCATCACGAAACGCTCGCGTTCTACTGCCGCACCACATCCACACCGGCAGGCGGCTTGAATTGAAAGCTGCCGGACTCAATAACCGCATTGGCCTCAAAGGCGCTGAACTGCAGCACCGAGCGCTGGCCAAAGCTGTCCAAAATCTCCAGCGTGGCCAGCATGCCGCCCTTGAAGCCCATGCGCACACTTTGCAAGCTGCCTTCTTTGGATTTGGGGGTGGCCTGCAGCCACTCCTGGCCTTCGGCGACAGGGGCATCAGTCAAGGTGTATTCCGCTTGCAAGGCCTTGAGGTCCGGCGCTGCGCTGATGAGCGCAGCAGGCGTGGAGCCCAGCGCCGCCGCTTGCTTGCGGGCCGTGACCTGGGCCAGGTCCACGTCGTACAACCACAGCGTTTGGCCGTCGGCCACGATGCTTTGCTCAAACGGTTTTTTGTAGATGAACTTGAAGCGGTTGGGCCGCACAAATTCAAAGCTGCCGCTCGAGACCTTGGCACGCACGGCTTGCCCGTCTTTGGCGGGCGCTGTCACGGTTTGCGTGAACGTGGCCCGGCCACTTTTGACGTTTTTGACGAAGGCGTCCAGGGTCTCTAAGCCACCTGCCCAAGCCGCGTTCAGGCACAGGGCCGTCCCAGCGAAAGCTGCCAGCAAACGCAAACGGAGTGTGGCCATCATTCAGCGCGCGCTGGCACCAAAATTTCGCGCTGGCCGCTGCCGCTCATGGCGCTGACCAGCCCCGCTTTTTCCATGTCTTCCACCAGGCGCGCAGCGCGGTTGTAGCCAATTTTGAGGTGACGTTGCACCAACGAAATACTGGCTTTGCGGTTCTTGAGCACCACTTCCACCGCCTGGTCATAGAGCGCGTCTTTTTCGCCGCTGGAGTCGCCGAAGGTGCCGTCACCATCGTCGCCTTCCGCCGTACCGCCCTCGAGCAAGCCTTCGACGTAATTGGGCTCGCCCCCCTGCTCTTTCAGGTATTTCACCACGCGGTGCACTTCCTCGTCGCTCACAAAGGCGCCGTGCACGCGGACGGGCAAGCCGGTGCCACTGGGCATGTAGAGCATGTCACCCATGCCCAACAGCGCTTCCGCGCCCATTTGGTCGAGGATGGTGCGGCTGTCGATCTTGCTGCTCACCTGAAAGGCAATACGGGTGGGAATATTGGCCTTGATCAGGCCGGTAATCACATCCACGCTGGGGCGCTGGGTTGCGAGGATCAGGTGAATGCCGGCCGCGCGGGCTTTTTGCGCCAGGCGGGCAATGAGCTCTTCGATCTTTTTGCCCACCACCATCATCAGGTCGGCCAACTCGTCAATCACCACCACAATGTGCGGCAGGCGTTGCAGGGGTTCGGGGTCTTCGGGCGTGAGGCTGAAGGGGTTGTAGATGAATGTGCCATTGGCGGTGGCTTCGTCCAGCTTGGCATTAAAGCCCGCCAGATTGCGCACGCCCATTTTGCTCATCAGCTTGTAGCGCTTTTCCATTTCCGCCACACACCAGTTCAGGCCATGGGCGGCCTGCCGCATATCGGTTACTACCGGGGCCAGCAGGTGTGGAATACCTTCGTACACCGACATTTCCAGCATCTTGGGGTCGATCATGAGCAAGCGGACATCGCGTGCTTCGGCCTTGTAGAGCAGGCTCAAAATCATCGCGTTGATACCCACCGACTTGCCAGAACCGGTGGTGCCGGCCACCAGACAATGCGGCATTTTGGCAAGGTCAGCCACCACGGCATTGCCGCCAATGTCTTTGCC
>CAIWRE010000106.1 GCA_903914985.1 uncultured beta proteobacterium
CGGTGGCAATGGGCAGGATTATTTTGTCTTTGATATTGCGCCTAACGCCTCCACCAACAAAGACACGATCACTGACTTTGTCTCAGGCACCGACAAGGTTCAATTGAGCAAGGCAATTTTTGCGCAATTGGGCTCGTTGGGTGATTTGAGTGCGGACGCGTTCTATGCATCAGCCACCGCGGTAAAGGGAAATGATGCAACTGACCGCATTGTTTACAACACCAAGTCTGGCGCTTTGTACTACGACGCGGACGGAAGTGGATCGGGTGCAGCGGTGCAGATTGCGTTACTGGGCAGTTCAGCTCATCCTGTGGTGACTTACCTTGATTTCCAAGTCATTGGGTAAGTGAATTTGGCCAGATTGCACAAAAAAATGTGCCTCGGACAAAGGCAAGAAAGTTGTAGGCGGATAAGCTGGACCCGGCGTTACGGTATCTAGAGCGCGGAGCCTGTCGATCCCATTCACTGCGTCAACAGTCCATCAATGACCTGAATCGTCTTGTCGCACAAGGCGGCCAAGTTGGGGTTGTGAGTCACAAACAGAATCGTGGTGCCATGGTCCTGGTTCACCTTGCGCAACAGTGCGAAAACAGCATCGGCACTCTTGGTGTCCAGATTGCCCGTGGGCTCGTCCGCCAACAACACGGCCGGACCCATGGCCAAGGCGCGGGCAATGGCCACGCGCTGCTGCTGGCCGCCACTCATATTGCCGGCCAGGTTGTCTTTCCAGTTCGTCAGGCCCACACTATCGATCAGCTGCGCGGCGCGTTCGCGCATGGCCGCGTTGGGAAAGCCCGCCGCGCCCAGCATGGGAATCATCACGTTCTCCAAGGCCGTGAATGCGGTGATGAGATGGTGGTACTGGAACACAAAGCCAATGGTGTGGCCGCGAAGCCGTGTGAGTTCTTTGTCGTCGAGGGTGGTGGTTTCTTCCGGCCCAATTCGCAAGAGGCCCGACGTAGGCCGGTCCAGCAAACCCACAATGTTGAGCAGCGTGCTTTTGCCGGAACCCGAAGGGCCCATGACGGCACAAAAGTCACCACGGTGCAATGTGAGGTCAATGCCGTGCAGCACTTCCGTTTCAAAGGGCGTGCCCACATTAAAGGCCTTGCGCACGCCCTGCAGCTGAACCACAACATCGTTATCCACGGATCGCCACCACCGGGTCCAGGCGCGCAGCGCGCAGGGCAGGCGCCAGCGCTGCCAGCAACCCTGTGAGGGTTGCCAGCACCAGCGCGATACCAAACATGGTGGCGTCAAACTCCAGCAAGAACAAGGGCGTCCCGTCCGCGTTGCGCGCCCACCGCTGCCACATCACCAATGACAGCGCGCCCACCGCACAACCGGCCAGGGATCCGCCCAAGCCCAGCAATCCACCTTGCAGCAGAAACAAGCGAAGTATTTGCGCTCTGGAGATGCCCATCGCGCGCAAAATCCCGATCTCACGCGACTTTTGAACCACCGACACCACCAGAACACTGGCGATGCCAAAGGCCACCGACAGGCCCACGAAAAAACGAATGGCCGTGTTGGCCGTGCTTTGGGCTTTGACGGCCGCAAAAAACTGCGCACTGTTTTTGATCCAACTGTCCGCTTCCACACCGGTAAGCGCCGCAATGCGTTGCGCAATGACTTCGGCGGCATAGATGTCCTGCAATGTGACTTCGATGGTCGTTACACCTCCAGGCATCTGCAGCAAGCTTTGGGCGGTGTGCAGCACCGTAAGGGTCGTGCGTTGGTTGGCTCCCTTGTTGCCCAGGTCAAACACACCGGAAATCGTCAGCACACTGGTCGCTCCATTGGCTGCAGTGATGTGCAGTTTGTCCCCCACATCGACGCCCAGGTCGCTGCTAAGTTCATTGCCAATCAAGATGTCAGACCCCGACATGCGCAAACTTCCGCGCAGCAATTTGTCGCTGAAGTCAACGATGCGGAAGTAGGTCTCCGGCTCAATCCCTGACACCGTGACGGCCCGGGTAGCGTTGCCGCGTACCACCAGAACCGGACCGGTCGCAACCGGCGACACCACATTGACGTCCGGCATCGAACGCACCTGGGCGACGATGGCCTGCCATTGGTCAATCGACTTGGTCTGCTGCAGCGGTGGCTGAACAATGGCGCCTTCTACCTGCCCTTGCGGCGCGTCAGCACCGCTGCGCAATGGACGGGTGACCTGCTGGGGCTGCACCAACTGAATATGGGACTGTGACGAGAGGACCCGCCGTACGAAATTGGCCTGCAAACCGGACAACAGGGCCGACATGAAGACGATCACTCCCACACCAATGGCCACACCGGTAATGATGAACAAGGTCTGCAGGCGACCTTCGCGCAGAAAGCGGATTGCCACAATCCATTCAAAGGGAAGCCAAGTGGTGAACATCCAATACAGCGCTAAGGGTGGATCGCTTTGGGTTGAACCCGCGATCCCGCAGCAAGTGTGGACGCCCCGGAGACCACCTGGTCGCCTTCGCGCAGTCCATCGAGAACTTCCGCCAATCCCCCACCGCGCAATCCCAGCTTGACCAGTGTCTTGCCTGCGCGTCCGTTGTCGATCCGCATGACCCAAGGGTGGGCGCTTTCGGCCTCACGCAACGACACCGTAGACACCAGCAGAGCCTGCGGTCTGCGTGCCACTTCGATATCCACCGATACCGTCATGTCTTGCCGCAAGAATGCAGGGGGACTGTCGATGTCCAGCTTCACATCCACCGCGCCAGTCTGCACATTCACCCCCGGATTGATGTAGACCAGTGTCGCGCCAAATTTTTGCTGTGGATAGGCGTCTGCCGACACAATCGCTTTTTGCCCCAATGCAATCAGCCGCAAATTTTTCTCATCAATGGCCAGCACCAACTGGGTTTTACCTTTGGGTGACAGCGTCATCAATACCTTGCCGGGTTGCACCACGTCGCCAATCTCCACGCTGCGGCCGATCAGCGTGCCGTCGACGGGCGCTCGGATGACCGCGTACCGGGCTCTCGAACGTGCGCCATCGGCAGCGGCACGGGCCTGCTTCAAAGCGCTTTCGGCCATGGCGTAATCACTGCCCGTCGGACGGGTGCTCTC
>CAIWRE010000107.1 GCA_903914985.1 uncultured beta proteobacterium
CTGCCCAAAGCACTGGGCGTGGACGACGCGGTGCAGTTTGCAGATTTTCAGAGCGACGACGACGCCTGGCTTGAAGCCCGCGACGCGGCCATGGTCGAGCTGCTGTACGGCAGCGGCCTGCGCGTGGGCGAACTGGTGGGGCTGGACGTCGTGGCCAGTCCGCAGGCCAAGGGCTGGATTGATTTGCAAGCGGCCGAGGCCCATGTGCTGGGCAAAGGCTCCAAACGGCGCAGTGTGCCGATTGGAGCCACCGCTTTGCGCGCTCTGGAGCGATGGCTGGCGCTGCGCGGTGATAGTGGTCAAACCCCAAGTTCTGATGCATCGGCAGCGCTGTTTCAAGGACGCCATGGCACGCGCTTGAGCGCCCAGTCCGTGTGGCAACGCTTGCAGCGGCGCAGCCTGCAAGCAGGTATGGCCACGCCGGTGCACCCCCACATGTTGCGCCACTCCTTTGCCAGCCATGTGCTGCAGTCCAGCAGTGACCTGCGTGGCGTGCAGGAATTGCTGGGTCACGCCAATATCAGCACCACCCAGGTCTATACGCGTTTGGACTTTCAGCACCTGGCCAAAGCCTATGACGCGGCCCATCCCCGGGCTAAAGTGAAAAAAGGCAGCGTTTAAGGCCTTGAAGAAAAGACCCCACAGCCATGCTGCTGGCTGGCTGGCGCTTGGGCGGGCACCCGGCGCATCAGTAGATCAGTCGCCACCTTAGGCAACTGTCCTACAGGGTGTCATTTTTTTGAATTGCATTCCAACCCATGGGGTGAGGGTTTCCCCTGCCTGATCGTCAAGGTCTGACTGATAGATTGGTCCCCGACCAGATCTATATTTTTGCCGTTGTGAATCGGGAAAAAATTGGCAAGGATGGTGTGGGTTCAGCCAAGGTCTGGGCGCATGGCGAAGCGGCGAATGCGAATGGTTAGGCAATTATTTAAAAGGTGCTTTATCTATGAAAAAATTCCTGAATGCGGCAGCGCTGGTTGCTGCATCACTGTTGGCCGCTTGTGGTGGTGGTGAGCGCCTCGCAGACGAAAATCGAATCGATGCGATCCGTTCCGACGCTCCTGCGCTGGCGGCCCTCGGGGCTTACAAAGTGGGTGTAAAGACCTTGAGCTTTACCAATCCTGCACAGCTTGATATCGCCAATGCGGTCGAAGGCCAGACAACCCCCACTTACAACCGCACGTTGACCGCAGAGGTTTGGTATCCCGCTACATTGCCAGCCGGGACGTCTGCGGGAGGTGAGTACCGCGCTATGACCCGCGATGGCAAGACCGTGGTTTCGCTTTACGGCAAGGCAGTTCGCGATGCAGGTGCCGATGCACGTGGTGGGCCCTATCCTCTGATCATCATGTCCCATGGCTATCCAGGTAACCGTTTTTTGCTTAGCCATCTGGGGGAAAACCTGGCGAGCAAGGGTTATGTTGTGGTGTCTATCGACCACACCGACAGCACCTATGAGAGCCAACTTGCATTTGGCAGCACACTGGTGAATCGCTCTCTGGATCATTTGTTCGTGTTGAGAGAAATGGCCAGACTCAACACCAGTGACCCGGGTAGAACTTTGCAGGGCTTGGTTAACGCCAACAACACGGCGCTGATTGGCTACTCGATGGGCGCGTATGGCGCTATTAACACCGTAGGCGCCGGCGTTAGTGCGGCGGCGGTTGCAATCCCTGCTGCCTATGGTGGCGCTCCCAATGGCACATTGGCAATACGTCAAAAGGGAAACGCCACGTATGAGGCGTCATTGGATAGCAGAATCAAAGCGGTGGTTGCTTTTGCCCCTTGGGGCTACAACTATGGTGTGTGGGACGCCGCCGGGCTCGCTGGGATTCGAACCCCGGTTCTCTACGTGGCAGGCAGCGTGGACAGTACATCGGGTTACTCGCCAGGTGTGCGCAACATCTATCAAGGAAGCGTCAACACCACGCGCTATCTCCTGACATTTGAAAATGCAAATCACAACGCCGGAGCGCCGATTCCCGCGCCCAAAGAGACCCGTACATTGATGTGCGGGGGGGGAACATGGGCATGTGCCGAGCATTACACCGACCCTGTGTGGGATAACGTACGGATGAACAACATCGCCCAGCACTTTGCAACGGCGTTCTTGAACAAGTACATCAAATCTGATGCCACCATGGATCCGTACCTGAACCTGGTTCCCAATGCTATCGATGGCACGGGCGACACCTATTGGAAGGGCTTCGCAGCAACTACCGCCGTAGGACTGCGCCTGGAAAAACTCAATCCCGCCCCTTAAGGCTTGTATTGCCAGAAGCAGCGCAACGCTGCTCAATATTTCGGCACGCGGTACAAGCCGCAAATCTTGTTGCCGTCGGGGTCGCGCAGGTAAGCCAGGTACAGCTTGCCGGTGGGGCCTTCGCGGTAGCCGGGCGGGTCTTCGCACGTCGTGCCGCCGTTGGCCACGCCTGCGGCATGGAAGGCATCACACTGTTCGGGCGACTGCATGGCAAACCCAGTGGTGCTGCCATTGCCGTGGCTGGCGGGTTCGCCGTTGATGGGGGTGGAAATCGCAAACACCCCCGTCGCGCTGCGGTAGAAAAAGCGGTTGTTGTTGGCCACGCCGGGGCCGACGCCGACGGTGGCAAGGATCGCGTCGTAAAAGGTCTTGGAACGGGTCAGGTCGCTGACGCCCAACATGATGTGGCTGAACATGGTGTGTCTTTCGGTAATGCCCTTTCGGGCGGCGGCACATAGTAACCACCTTTGAGCGCCCGCCCGCGCATGGGTGCGGCGACAATGGCATCATGAAAACCATTCGCCTGCGCGCCGGCAAAGAGCGCTCTTGGCAACGCCGCCATCCCTGGATTTTTGAATCCGCCATTGAGCGCGGCGGCGCAGACAGCGGCGAGACGGTGCGGGTCGAGGGCCATGAGGGCCAATTCCTGGGATGGGCTGCCTTCAGTCCCAGCTCCAAAATCCGGGTCCGGGTCTGGAGTTTTGTGGAGACTGAGCGCATTGACGCGGCGTTTTTCGGTCGGGCGGTGGCTAGCGCCATCCAAGCCCGCAGCCGCCTGGAAGTGCATAGCGACGGCATGCGCCTGGTGCACGGTGAATCCGACGGCCTGCCCGGTTTGATCGTCGACCGCTATGGCGACACGCTGGTGGCGCAGTTCACCTCAGCGGGCGTCGAGCGTTGGAAGGCAGTGATTGCCGATGCCTTATTGCTGCACACCGGCCTGGAAAAACTATATGAGCGTTCTGACGCCAGCAGCCGGGGCCTGGAGGGCTTGCCCGAGTCGACCGGTTGGCTGCGCGGCAGCGGCGCCACCGACCTGGTGTTGCGAGAACATGACTGGCAGCTGGCGCTGGACATTGCGCAGGGGCACAAAACCGGCTTTTACCTGGACCAGCGCGACAGCCGCAAGAAGTTTGCCGACCACGCGCGCAGACTCCAGTTTCAACGGGTGCTCAACTGCTTTTGCTACACCGGAGGCTTCACGGTCGCGGCGCTCTCCGGGGGTGCGGCGCACGTCACCTCCATCGACTCGTCCGGCCCCGCGCTGGTGCAGGCGGCGGCCAACGTGGCGCTGAACGGCTTTGCGCCAGAGCGTGCCAGTTTTATGGACGCCGACGTCAATGCGTCTTTGCGCCAGTTCGCCCAGTCCGGGCAAACCTTCGATGCC
>CAIWRE010000108.1 GCA_903914985.1 uncultured beta proteobacterium
ATGAATTTCTCACCAATGATAAAAGCTTCAGCAAGGCCATTTGGTTTATCTTGGATTGCGTATTCAAGATTTACGCCAAAATCCGATCCATCACCCAGAAGTCTTTTGAAAGATTCAGAATCTTCAGGTGTTGTGATTATTAAAATGTCTCGAATCCCCGCAAGGAGCAAAGTTCCAAGCGGGTAATGAATTAAAGGTTTGTCATAAACAGGAAGCAATTGCTTGCTGACGACTTGCGTGGCCGGATAAAGGCGGGTGCCCGAGCCGCCCGCCAGAATAATCCCTTTGCGCTGTGCAATAGTTGCTGTGCTCATGCCGATGAGGCTCCTAAAATTTCTTGCAGCATTCGCCTGACGCCAATTTGCCAATGTGGCAAGTGTAATGAAAATGCCAATTGCAGTTTTTGCGTGTCCAGACGCGAGTTGAGTGGACGCTGGGCGGCGGTTGGGTATTGGTCGGTCGTCGTTGCCAGAACCCTGTCAGCGTTGCATTGGAGCGGTGCCCCCATTAAAGCCGCTTGGGTGAGCACATATTGGGCGTAGGCACGCCAACTCGTGTGTCCAGCGGCAACGCAGTGGTAGGTCCCGGCTAAATCGGGCTGCGCCAAAACAGACCTCAACGCATGTGCCGTCACATCGGCCAGCAAATCGGCGGAGGTAGGTGCACCGATCTGATCGTCAACAACGGTCAAGGTCTCGCGTTCGGCAGCAAGCCGCAATATCGTCCTGGCAAAGTTCGACCCGCGCGCGCTGTAAACCCAACTGGTGCGAAAAATAAGGTGTTTCGTGCAAGTCCGCACAGCCAATTCACCCTCAAGTTTGGTGCGGCCGTAGGTGCTTAAGGGCGCACAGACATTGTCTTCCCGTGATTCCGTGAAGCCGCTGCCATCGAAGACATAGTCTGTGGAGTAATGCACCAACCAGGCGCCCAAGCTTTGCGCTTCCGCCGCCAAAACTCCGGGCGCGAGCGCGTTGATCATGCGGGCCCGGTCCGGCTCACTTTCGGCCCCGTCTACCGCCGTATAGGCCGCGGCATTCACGATGATGGTGGGCGCCAGCAGGCGCACTGTTTTCGCCAGCGCTTGCAGCTTGGTGAAATCGCCGCAAAGCCCCTCCGGGTTTGCATGGGGACTGGAGCCCAATGCAACAACGTCCCCAAGCAGCGACAAGCTGCGCTGCAGTTGCCAGCCCACCTGACCATTGCAGCCCAGGAGCAGGATTTTTTGTGGCGAGCCCATGGGTCAGGCCTGCACGTACTGCGTGGCCACCCATTCCCTGTAGGCGCCGCTTTGTACTTGGGCAACCCACCGGGGGCTGTCCAGATACCATTGAACGGTCTTGCGGATGCCTGTTTCGAACGTCTCAGCAGGCTTCCAGCCGATGTCTCTCTCGATTTTCCGCGCATCAATGGCGTAGCGGCGGTCGTGCCCGGGGCGGTCTGGCACAAAGGTGATCTGCTTGCGGTAGGACTGGCCGTCTGCGCGAGGGCTCAGCTCGTCCAGCAGGTCGCAGACGCTGTGCACAATGTCCAGGTTGGCTTTTTCATTCAAGCCGCCCACGTTATAGGTCTGCCCAACCTGCCCGCGGTCGAGTACAGCGCGAATGGCACTGCAGTGGTCTTTCACATACAGCCAGTCCCGGATTTGCCGGCCGTCACCGTACAAGGGCAGCGGTTTGCCGGCTTGCGCATTCACAATCATCAGCGGTATCAGTTTTTCGGGGAACTGCATGGGCCCGTAGTTGTTCGAGCAATTGGTGGTCAATACCGGCAGGCCAAAGGTGTGGTGGTAAGCGCGCACCAGGTGGTCGCTGGCCGCCTTGCTGGCGCTGTAGGGGCTATTGGGCTCGTTGCGGGGGTTTTCTGTAAAGGCCGGATCATTGGCTCCAAGTGAGCCATAAACCTCGTCGGTGGACACGTGAAGCAAGCGGAAAGCCGATTTTTCGGCCTGCGGAAGTTGCCCCCAATGGGACCGCACCTGCTCAAGGAGCTGGAAAGTACCGACGATGTTAGTCTGGATAAATTCGCCCGGCCCTCGGATGGAACGGTCGACATGGCTCTCTGCTGCAAAATTTATCAGTGCCCGCGGTCGGTGTTGCGCCAGCAAGGCGCCCACCAGCGCGGCGTCACCGATGTCGCCCTGGACGAAGACGTGGCGGCGGTCTCCAGTCAGGGGCTCCAGGTTATGGGCATTGCCGGCGTACGTTAGTTTGTCGAGGTTGACGACGCTTTCGTCAGACATGGCCAGCCAGTCCAACACAAAATGGCTGCCAATAAAGCCGGCGCCGCCGGTCACAAGGAGGGTCATGATTTGGTTCCGCTTGCCGCAACAAAATCGGGGGATTGCATGGCGGACTTCAATTATCCATGGCGTGACGCTTGCGCAGTGGTGCAAAAATGGCTGTCGCCGAGAAAATGGCCTTCAAATAAGGGTAAACTCGGAGGCAAGCCAGACTGCGTCAGAACCCACGGTTCAAGCGTCCATTCCGGCTAACACCGCCGTCGTGGTGAAATTGGTAGACACGCTATCTTGAGGTGGTAGTGGCGAAAGCTTTGCGAGTTCGAGTCTCGCCGACGGCACCAAGAATTTATTGCGCCAACCTGCTTTTTGTAGGTTTGGGGCAAGCAACGGTGACCAGAATTTAGTGATGCGCTTAGATCAATACCTTCCCGTCCTGATGTTCATTTTGGTCGGCGTGGCTGTCGGCATCATCCCCCAGGTTCTGGGCTACATCCTGGGTCCCAACCGTCCCGATGCGGCAAAAAACTCCCCTTACGAATGCGGCTTTGAAGCGTTTGAAGACGCCCGCATGAAATTTGACGTGCGCTACTACCTGGTGGCCATTCTGTTTATTTTGTTCGACCTGGAAATCGCTTTTCTGTTTCCTTGGGCCGTTTCGCTCAAGGAAATCGGCCCCACGGGCTTCTGGTCGGTAATGGTTTTCCTGGCCATTCTGGTCGTGGGCTTTGCCTACGAGTGGAAAAAAGGCGCCTTGGATTGGGAGTGAAGAATGATTGAAGGCGTCCTGAACGAAGGCTTCGTCACCACGAGTTACGACTCGGTGATGAACTGGGCAAAAACCGGCTCCATTTGGCCCATGACCTTTGGCTTGGCCTGCTGCGCGGTGGAAATGATGCATGCGGCGGCTGCGCGCTATGACCTGAGCCGCTTCGGCTCCGAGGTGTTCCGTGCCAGCCCCCGGCAATCCGATTTGATGATTGTGGCCGGCACGCTGTGCAACAAGATGGCGCCTGCGCTGCGCAAGGTCTATGACCAGATGTCGGAGCCGCGCTGGGTGATCAGCATGGGCTCGTGCGCCAATGGCGGCGGCTACTACCACTACAGCTACTCCGTGGTGCGCGGTTGCGATCGCATTGTGCCGGTCGACGTTTATGTGCCAGGCTGCCCGCCTACCGCAGAGGCGCTGGTTTACGGCATTTTGCAGCTGCAACAAAAAATCCGCCGTACCGAAACCATTGCACGGGCCTGAACTCCATGACAGAATTTTCTGTTCGTCCCGAAGCTACCAAGGACGCGGTGGCGCAAGCGCTGGGTGACAAAGTTAAGCATATTGCGATTGCGCTCGATGAAGTCACGGTGCAAGTGGCCGCCAGTGACTACCACGCAGCGGCCTTGATCCTTCGGGATGCTCCCGGCTGCCAGTTTGAGCAAATGGTGGATCTATGCGCCGTGGATTACTCGGAGTACCAAGGCTCTGCGCAGGAAAGCGCTCGGTACTGCGTGGTGGTGCACCTTTTGTCCATCAGCCTCAACCAGCGCTTGCGCCTCAAAGTGTTTGCGCCTGACGACGACATGCCCGTGGTGGAGTCGATCAACGACATCTGGAACTCAGCGAATTGGTTTGAGCGCGAGGCATTCGACTTGTTTGGCGTGGTCTTTGAGGGCCACGACGACCTGCGCCGTATCCTGACCGACTACGGGTTCATTGGTCACCCGTTTCGCAAAGATTTCCCGACCACCGGCCATGTCGAAATGCGCTACGACGCCGAGCAGGCGCGCGTCATTTACCAGCCGGTCACGGTTGAGACGCGTGAAATCACGCCGCGCATCGTTCGAGAAGACAAATACGGAGGCCTGCATTAAGCAGAGGCTCGCATGGCTGAAATCAAAAATTACACCCTGAACTTTGGGCCGCAACATCCTGCCGCGCACGGCGTTTTGCGCCTGGTGTTGGAGCTCGACGGAGAGGTCATTCAACGCGCCGATCCACACATCGGCCTGCTGCACCGCGCCACCGAAAAACTGGCCGAAACCAAAACCTATTTGCAGGCTCTGCCTTACATGGACCGTCTCGATTACGTGTCCATGATGTGCAACGAGCACGCCTACTGCCTGGCCATTGAAAAGCTCCTGGGTATCGACGTGCCCGTGCGTGCGCAGTACATCCGCGTGATGTTTGCCGAAATTACCCGCCTGTTAAATCACCTGATGTGGTTGGGTTCGCACGGCAATGACTGCGGCAGCTCTACGATCTTGATCTACACCTTCCGTGAGCGTGAAGACCTGTTCGACATGTATGAAGCCGCCAGCGGCGCGCGCATGCATGCGGCCTACTTCCGCCCCGGTGGCGTGTACCGCGATTTGCCGGACACCATGCCCCAGTTCAAGGCGAGCCGTGTGCGCAATGCCAAGGGCGTAGCTGATCTGAACAAGAATCGCCAAGGTTCTTTGCTGGACTTCATCGGGGACTTCACCCGCCGTTTTCCCGCATGCCTGGACGAGTACCACACCTTGCTCACCGACAACCGCATCTGGAAGCAACGCACGGTCAATATTGGCATTGTTAGTCCTGAGCGCGCTTTGAACATGGGCTTTACCGGCCCGATGCTTCGTGGATCGGGCATTGCCTGGGACTTGCGCAAGAAGCAACCTTACGACGTGTATTCGCAGCTGGACTTTGACATTCCTGTGGGCAAAACCGGCGACGTGTACGACCGTTACCTGGTGCGCATGGAAGAGATGAAACAGTCCAACCGCATCATTGCCCAGTGCG
>CAIWRE010000109.1 GCA_903914985.1 uncultured beta proteobacterium
CCTGAGACCTTGGGCCAGGCTTCACGGCTCTCGGGCATCACGCCTGCGACCATCTCGCTGTTGCTCATTCACCTGAAAAAAGGAAACTTCCGCGAGTTTGCGGCACCAGCATCTCTGCCTCGGGAGCACGCGTGAGCCAGGCTTTGGAGGCGCCGCTGCGTGCGGGCTTGCAAACACTTGGCTTGGTGCTGGAAGATGGGCAGGTCGCTGCGCTGCTGGAATACCTTGGCCTGATCCAAAAATGGACCCGGGTGTACAACTTGACGGCGGTGCGCGACCCGCAAGAAATGCTCACCCACCATTTGCTCGACAGCTTGGCGGTAATCGCCCCCATGCGACGGCAACTTGCTGTGCTGGGTGTTGGTGAGTCGCCGCGCGTATTGGATGTGGGCGCGGGTGCGGGTTTGCCGGGCGTGGTCTTGGCCATCTGTTGCCCTGCCCTGACGGTGCACTGTGTGGACACAGTGGCGAAAAAAGCAGCCTTTGTTCAGCAGGTCGCGGTGAGCCTGAAGTTGCCCAACTTGCGCGGCATTCATGCGCGGGTGGAGAGTTTGACGGAGCCCTACGATGTGGTTTGCTCAAGGGCGTTTGCCTCGCTGCTGGATTTCACCACCTGGTCTGCGGCAGCCTTGGCGCCCGCCGGCGTTTGGATGGCCATGAAGGGTAAAGATCCACAAGCAGAAATAGGCGCCTTAGGCGCGGATGTGGGCGTGTTTCACGTGGAACCGCTGCAGGTGCCCGGCCTGGATGCGGACCGCTGTTTGGTTTGGATGCGCCGCGCTAAACGCCTGCTCACGTAAACTCGCCCCCTCACTTCAGGACTTCCATGTTTGGCGTTAGCGATTACGGCACCTTTGTTGTCACCATTCTGGTGTTTTTGCTGATTCCCGGGCCGGGCAATCTGGCCTTGGTGTTGTCTACGAGCAAGGGTGGCGTGCGCGGCGGCTTGGCGGCCACTTTGGGGGTGATTTTGGGTGACCAGGTGTTGCTGTGGTTGGCAGTCGCGGGTGTGGCGGCACTGCTTGCGGCCTACCCTGCCGCTTTTCATGCCGTGCAGTGGATCGGCGCGGGGTATTTGGCATGGCTGGGCGGTTTTATGCTGACGTCCAAACCGGGTGCGCCATCAGCCATTGATATCCGTCCCCGCCATTACCTGCGCCAGGCGCTGTTCATCACCCTGCTCAACCCCAAGGCGATTTTGTTTTACATGGCGTTTTTTCCTTTGTTTGTGGATCCGGTGCAGCAACAAGGCCTGATCACCTACGCGGTGATGGCCGCCACGATTGCTGCTTTGACCTTTGCCTATGGCCTGGGTGCAACTTTGCTGACCCACTTTTTTGCAGAGCGTGTGCGCGCTAATCCGCTGATTGGTCGTGTGCTGGAAAAAGTCGCGGGCGTCTTTTTGATTGGTTTTGGTCTCAAGCTGGTGGTTTCGCAATGATGCGGCCCACCTTTGTTCCACGTGAAACCAGGCTATCGCTTACCCCTTTATTTTTTCAGCAACATTGACCATGGCCAAAATATTCTGCATTGCGAACCAAAAAGGCGGCGTTGGTAAAACGACGACCACGGTCAATCTGGCCGCGGGTTTGGCCAAGTTGGGTCAGCGCGTGCTGATGATTGACCTCGACCCCCAGGGCAATGCCACTATGGGCTCGGGCGTGGACAAACGCAGCTTGCAGCTCAGTGTGTACGACGTGCTGCTCGAGTCGGCCAGTGTGGCGGAAGCACGCGTTCGCAGCGACAAGCTGGTAGCAGCAGGTTGCAGCTACGACATTCTGGGTGCCAACCGGGAGCTCGCAGGTGCGGAAGTGGAAATGGTGGAGTTGGAGCGCCGAGAGCGCCGCCTCAAAACCGCCCTGGCAGAAGTTGACAAGGACTACGACTTTGTGTTGATCGACTGCCCCCCATCGCTCTCCATGCTGACGCTCAACGGCTTGTGCTGCGCTGATGGCGTGGTCGTTCCCATGCAGTGCGAGTACTTTGCGCTCGAGGGCCTCACCGACCTGGTCAACACCATCAAGCAAGTCAAGGCCAATCTGAATGACGATTTGCGCATCATCGGTTTGCTGCGGGTGATGTTTGACCCCCGCATTACCTTGCAACAGCAAGTGAGCGAGCAGCTCACCGCCCATTTTGGCGACAAGGTGTTTGACACCATCATCCCGCGCAATGTGCGCCTGGCCGAGGCGCCCAGCTATGGCCTGCCCGGCGTGGCCTTTGATCCCGCTTCCAAAGGCGCGCAGGCTTTCGTGGCCTTCGCCGCCGAGATGCTGCGCCGCCTGCCCACCGCGCGCTAAGACCCATGAGCACGTCTGTCTTGCTGCTGCCCGGTTGGCAGAACTCGGGCCCCGCCCACTGGCAAAGCCGCTGGGAAGCCCTGCATGGTTACCAGCGGGTGGAGCAGCATGATTGGATGCACCCGCTGCGCGGCGACTGGATCACCCGGCTTGAAGAAGTGGTGCTGGCCCAGCCCGCACCGTGTGTGTTGGTGGCCCACAGCCTGGGCTGCCTGCTGGTGTCCGCGTGGGCGCAATGTTCGCGCAATACGCACCTGGTGCAAGGCGCTTTGCTGGTGGCGCCCGGCGACGCCGAGCGCGAAGAATTGCGGCCGGTGCTGCACAGCTGGTCGCCCGTGGTGATGCAACGCCTGCCCTTTGCCAGTGTGCTGGCGGGCAGCCACAACGACCCTTATTGCAGTCTGGAGCGTGCGCAGTTGTTTGCGCATGCCTGGGGTGCGCAGTGGCATGACTGTGGTCATGCCGGACATATCAATGCGGATTCGCAGTTAGGCGATTGGCCCGAAGGCCATGCGCTGCTGCAGTCCCTTCTCTCAAACAAGGAGGCCCGCCATGGCCAGTAAAAAACCCAAAGGTCTCGGAATGGGCCTCGAAGCCCTGCTCGGCCCCAAAGTCCAAGACGTTACGCCGGACACGCCGGTGGATGCCAGCTTGCCCACCACCCTGCTGCTTAGCGACATGGTGGCCGGCATTTACCAGCCGCGCACCCACATGGACGAGGGTGCTCTGTACGAGTTGGCCGAAAGCATCAAAGCCCAAGGCATCATGCAGCCCATCCTGGTGCGTGAGCTGGACGCGGCGCGGGCCAATGCGCATCGGCCGGAAGGCTCCAGCCGTCCGGTGTATGAAATCATTGCCGGGGAACGGCGTTTCCGCGCGGCCAAGCTTGCCGGCCTGGACCGGGTTCCGGTGCTGGTGCGCAATGTGGCGGACGAGGCTGCCGCCGCCATGGCCTTGATCGAGAACATGCAGCGCGAAGACCTCAACCCGCTCGAAGAGGCGCAGGGCTTGCAGCGCTTGATCAAAGAGTTTGGCCTGACCCATGAACAGGCTGCGCAGTCAGTAGGTCGCTCGCGCAGCGCGGCCAGCAACCTGATGCGCTTGCTCAATCTGGCGGATCCGGTGCAGTCCATGCTGATGGCCGGGGACATTGACATGGGCCATGCCCGCGCCCTGCTCGCGCTGGACCGCGCCACGCAAATCACCGCCGCCAACCAGATTGCCAACAAAAAGCTGTCGGTGCGCGAGGCCGAAAGCCTGGTGAAAAAGCTGAGCGCTGAGTTTTCACTGGTGGCTTCCAAGCCGAAAAAAGAAAAATCGCGCGACCTCAAACGTGTTGAAGAAGAGTTGTCAGATCTACTGCAAGCCCAGGTCGAAGTGCTTATCAAAAAGCGAATTAAAAGAGCAGGTCGCATTGAAGAAATGGGCGAAGTGGTGATCCAATTTGGCTCGCTGGACGCACTTAATGGCCTGATCGAGCGCCTGGCCCCGCACGGCAACCGCTAGTCACGCATGACCGGTACGGCCGACACTTCACCCCCCCCACCACGCAGCCGCTGGCGTGCTGCGCCGCCATGGCCCTTGCCGGCCTTGCTGAGCTGGGGCGTGAGCTGGGCGGCGTTTCGCATTCTTTTGCTGCGTGACTGGCCCATGGGCTTTGCGCTGCTTATTGCGGCGCTGTTGGGCGTTGTACTCAGCCTGTGGGGCGACAGTTGGTGGCGCAAGGCGGTGGTGGCCGCGGGCTTTCCAGTGTCGTTTGCTTTGAGTCTGCCGCTTTTGGGTCTGGGTGATATGCCGGCCTGGGTGTGGTTGCTGCCCCTGGTGGTCATGCTGCTGGTCTACCCTATGAACACCTGGGCCGACGCCCCGCTGTTTCCCACCCCCGCGCAAGCGCTGCTCGCCTTGCCGGACTATGCCGCGCTGCCTGCCGGTGCGCGCGTGCTCGATGCCGGCTGCGGTTTGGGGCACGGATTACTTGCACTTCGCAAGGCTTATCCCCAAGCGCAGTTCTACGGTCTGGAGTGGAGTGCCTCTTTGCGCTGGCTGTGTGCGCTGCGCCTGCCCTGGGCGCGCATCAGCCGGGGTGATATTTGGCAGGCCGACTGGTCGGGTTACCAAATGGTCTATTTGTTTCAACGGCCCGAGAGCATGCCCAAAGCGGTCGCCAAAGCCCACAAGGAACTCCAAGCCGGTGCAACCATGGTCAGCCTGGACTTTGAAGCCACGGAGCTCGTGCCAACCCATCGCTATAAGGCAAGCGATGGCAAAATGGTATGGATTTACAAAATGCCCTTCGTCTTTGCAAGGTCCTAGCATGTCCATCACCACAACGCCCCTCACCTCTCCCTTTGCAAGCGCAGACGCCGGCGTGGCCTCCGCGTCACAGGTGGTTTTGTTTGCGATGGCCACATTGGCCGAGCGCCGCGATGCGGACACCGAAGCGCACTTGCTGCGCGTTCAAGGCTACGTCCGTCTGCTGGCCCAGGCATTGCAAAGCGTGCCGGCGCTGGCCCCCATCCTGACCCCAGAGTACGTGGCGCAGCTGGTGCAAGGGGTGCTGGTTTATGACATCGGCACCTTGGCGATTCCAGAGCGTATTCTGCTCAAACCGGGGTTATTTACGCCCCAGGAGCGCAGCACCATGCAAAGCCATACGGTGCGCGGATACAAGGCGCTGCTGCAGGCCGAGAAAACCTGCGGCCCGGCCGATACCTGGCTCTCCATGGCCAAGGAGTTGGCCTTGTCCCACCATGAGCGTTGGGACGGTCAGGGCTATCCTGAACAACGCGTGGGTGAGGCCACGCCGCTGTGCGCGCGCATTGTCGCGGTCGCCGACGTATACGACGCCATGGTGAGCAGCAAAGTCTACAAGGCCGGCATGTCGCATGCACAGGCGCTCGAGCGCATTGCTGCAGAACGTGGCGCGCAATTTGATCCGGTGGTGGTGGACGCGTTTTTGTCCTGCGCGTCTGAGATTGAACAGGTGGCACGCCGCCATGCGGACTCGGAAGTAGACCTGCAACACAAAATGGAAACCCTTGCCGAAGCCATTGCCGAACACTCGGTGATGTAAGCCGCGCAACCCAACAAGCTATGTCAAACCGCCTTACACAAATCGCAACCCGCACTGGAGACAGTGGTACCACCGGCTTGGGCGACAACAGCCGTGTGTCCAAAAACAGCCTGCGCGTACATGCCATGGGCGACGTGGACGAACTTAATTCCAATATTGGTGTTCTGCTGTGTGAAGCCATGCCCGAGGGCGTGCGCGCGGTACTGGTGGAGGTGCAGCACCAGCTGTTTAACCTGGGCGGTGAGCTGTCCATTCCGGGTTTTGAGCTCCTCAAAGGAGAGGCCGTACTGGCTTTGGACGAGGCCTTGGAGGCTTACAACCTGGACCTGCCGCGCTTACAGGAGTTCATCCTGCCAGCGGGCACCCGCGCCGCGGCCCTGGCCCATGTCTGCCG
>CAIWRE010000110.1 GCA_903914985.1 uncultured beta proteobacterium
CATAGACCGGGCCCAGGTCACCGTCCGGTTTGGCCCATTCGTCCCAAATAGAGACACCGCGTTCTTTCAACCAGTTGTTGTTGCTGGATCCGGTGAGAAACCAAAGTAGTTCCTGGATGATGCTGCGCAAATGTACTTTTTTGGTAGTCACCAAAGGAAAGCCTTGGGCCAAATCAAAACGCATCTGGTGGCCAAAAATGCTTTTGGTTCCGGTACCGGTGCGGTCTTGTTTTTCCACGCCTTGGGTGTAAGCCAGACGCAGCAGGTCTTCGTACTGGTGGGCAATCACCGGGGTGGCAGTTTGGGGTGAGTGAGTGGCCATGGCGGGATGCGAAATGAATGCGAAATTGTAGGTTGTGGTCGCGCCCGAGATCAGCGCGACAACATGCGCCCGGGGTTCATCATATTGTGCGGATCGAGGGCGGCCTTGATAGACCGCATCAGTCCCAATGCCACCGGTGACTTGTGCTTTTCCAGCTTGTCACGCTTGAGGCTGCCAATGCCGTGCTCCGCCGAAATAGAGCCATTGAATTCATCGACCAAGGCATACACCACCGCATTGATCGGGCCCTCCTGGTCGCGTAAAAACGCTTCCGCGTCCGCGCCCGCCGGCGCTTGAACGTTGTAGTGCAGGTTGCCGTCGCCCAGGTGCCCGTAGTTCACCAAACGAACGCCTGGGAACTGCGCCTCCAGTGCCGCATCGGCCAGCCGGACAAACTCCGGAATGCGCGACACGGCAATCGAAATATCGTGCTTGATGTTGAGCCCCTCTTGCGCTTGCGCCAGCGGAATGCTCTCCCGGATATGCCAGAGCGCGCGCGCCTGCGCCATGCTCTCTGCCACGACCGCATCGCTCACGCAGCCTTGCGCCATGGCTTCCTCTAAGAGGCGTTCAAACTGCCCGCGGGCATGTTCGTCCGACTCGCTGTCGGAGTTTTCCAGCACCACACAGTAAGGCGTGGACTCGTAGAACGGAACGCGTTGCTGCGGGAAGTGCTTGGTCACCAGGCTGAGGGCAAACTGGCCCATGACCTCGAAACCGGTCAAGCCTGCGCCCAAGTGCTGGTGCGCCAGACCGAGCAATGCCACGGCCGCATCCAGCGACGGAACGGCGGCCAGCGCCGTCAGCTGCGACTTGGGCGCCGGGTACAGCTTCATGGTTGCCGCAGTAATGACGCCCAGGGTGCCCTCCGAGCCAATGAACAAATGGCGCAGGTCGTAGCCGGTGTTGTCTTTGCGCAGGCCGGTCAAGCCGCTCCACACCTCACCTTGTGCGGTGACCACCTCCAGGCCCAGGCAAAGCTCGCGGGTGTTGCCAAAGCGCACCACCTGCGTGCCGCCGGCATTGGTTCCTAAATTGCCGCCGATGGTGCAACTGCCTTCGGACGCCAAACTGAGCGGAAACAAAAATCCCGCCTTGTCGCAGGCCTCCTGCAAGCTTTGTAACACGCAGCCCGCCTCGACCGTCATGGTCAGGTTGGCGGCGTCCAGGCTGCGAATAGCATTCATGCGCGTCAGGCTCAGCACAATTTGCGTGCCGCTGGCGTCTGGCGTCGAGCCGACCACCATGCCGGTGTTGCCGCCCTGCGGCACGATGCTGACACCTTCTGCCGCACAGGCTTTGACGATTTGCGCCACTTGCGAAGTGCTGTTGGGGCGCACCACGGCCAGCGCTTTGCCGCGCTCGCGGCGGCGCCAATCCAGCTCGTAGCCGGTCAGGTCGCCCTCGGTCAGCACATGGGCGTCGCCCACGATGGTGCGCAGGGATTGCAAAAATTCGATTCGGCTCATGGTGCAACAGTGGTGGGTTCAGCGGACGCGCCGGCGCTTTGCAGCGTGGACTTGGCATTGCGCAACCGCAGACGTACATGCAGCGCGCAGCCGGCAAACAAGGCCAAGCACAGCACAACTTCTAACATAGCGTAGTAATTGCTGGGGGCGCGGTCGCTGTAGGCCCGCACCACGCCCTCCGTGAAATACAGCCAGACCAGCAAGCTGACCCAGCGGTAGGTGTACATGCGGTTCTTGAGCAAACCTGCGATGGGCGCGCACAGCGGCAGCGCTTTGAGGGCGAGCAAAGAGCCGCCCGGTTTAACGGGTGCCAGGTACAGCTCCCAAGCCACGCACAACACCACCAAGGCCACCAAACTGGACACCGCCAGCCACCGGCTCAAGGTGACCTGGGGCAAGCCCGCTGCAATAGCCGCGTCGCGGGCGGGATCGTCGGAAATGGGTGCTGAGGAGGGGAGATTCATGGCGGTGGCATCATAGCGGCCATGCACTTACCCCTCCAGAGACTCCAGGCATGGCTGGCAGACGTTGTCCACGTGCCGTGGTTCCATGCGCTGGTCACATTGCGCGAACGCTTTCGCGAAGACCGACTCGGTCTTACCGCCAGCAGCTTGACCTTCACCACCACCATCGCTTTGGTCCCCTTCTTCACGGTCGCGTTGGCGGTGTTTACCGCGTTCCCCATGTTTGCGAAGTTCCAGGACGTGCTGCAAAAGTGGTTGATTGCCAGCCTGGTGCCCGACACCATTGCGCGCCAGGTACTGGGCTACCTGAGCCAATTCGCAGGCAAGGCCAGCAAGCTCGGCAGTGTGGGCCTGGCAGCACTCTTTGTCACGGCGCTGGCTTTGATTTTTACGATCGACCGCACGCTCAACAGCATCTGGCGCGTGCGTTCACTGCGTCCGCTAGGACAGCGTTTGCTTATTTACTGGGCAGCCATCACCCTCGGACCTTTGATCCTGGGTGTCAGTGTGACGATGACCTCTTACGCCATTTCAGCCTCTCAGGGCCTCGCCACCGGGCTGCCAGGAGGCGTGGGTTTGCTGCTGGATGTTGTGCAGTATTTGCTGGTAGCCGCCGGCATGGCCGCGATGTTCCATTACCTGCCGAACACCCATGTGCGCTGGGGCCACGCCTGGATGGGCGGGCTGTTTGTTTCCACCGGCATGGAAATCGCCAAACGTCTGCTCGCGGTCTACGTGACCATGGTTCCCAGCTACTCCGCCGTCTATGGTGCGTTTGCCACCCTGCCCATCCTGTTGGTCTGGATATACCTGGTGTGGGTGATTGTGCTGCTGGGTGCCACACTGACCGCCTATGTGCCCAGCCTGATTGCCGGTGTGCCCCAGCGCCGCACCGGGCCTGGCGTGCGGTTCCAACTCGCTCTGGATGCGCTGCGGACGCTGCACCAAGCGCGCTTAGGTGGCTCCCAGGGCGCAACTTTGCCGCAGTTGTGCGTCAGACTGGAGGCCGACGCCCTGGACGTAGACCCGTTGCTGGAGACGCTGATGCGCATGGGTTGGGTCGGTCTGCTGCAAGAAGAGCATGGCCAAACCAGCGAAGGGCGCTGGGTCTTATTGATCGAGCCCGCAAGCACGCCGCTGGAACCGCTGGTCGACAGATTGCTGATTGCGAGGGTACCGACCACCGAGACGTTTTGGCAGAGCGCCTTGCAAGCCAAAACGACCTTGCAGCAGGCTTTGGAGGGCTCCGGGTCAGAGGCCGCTTAGGACAGGCGCGCGGGTACAATCGACTTTTTGGAGCTTTGACATGCGCCTGATCGGCAAAGCGCTCACCTTCGACGACGTGTTGTTGGTGCCAGCGTATTCCCAAGTCCTGCCTAAGGACACCTCTCTCGCCACCCGTTTCACCCGCAATATCGCGCTCAACCTGCCCCTGGTGTCTGCTGCCATGGACACGGTGACCGAGGCCCGACTGGCCATTGCCATTGCACAAGAAGGTGGCATCGGCATCGTCCACAAGAATCTGAGTGCCACCGAGCAAGCGGCCCAAGTTGCCAAAGTCAAGCGCTACGAGAGTGGCGTGTTGCGAGACCCGGTGGTCATTACGCCGCATTTCACGGTCCGCGAAGTCATGGCCTTGTCGGATCAGTTGGGTGTGTCCGGCTTCCCCGTTTGTGACGCGGGCCGCGTGGTGGGCATCGTCACCGGCCGTGACCTGCGTTTTGAAACCCGCTATGACCTGCCGGTCAGCGCCATCATGACGCCACGTGAGCGTTTGATTACGGTGCCGGATGGCACGACGCTGCTGGAAGCCAAAGCGCTGCTCAACAAGCACAAGCTGGAGCGCCTGCTGGTGGTCAACGAGGCGTTTGAGCTTAAGGGCCTGATCACGGTTAAGGACATTACCAAGCAAACCAGCTTTCCCAACGCGGCACGTGATGCCTATGGCAAATTGCGCGTGGGCGCGGCGGTGGGTGTGGGCGAGGGTACCGAAGAGCGCGTGGAAGCCCTGGTGCATGCCGGCGTGGACGCCATTGTGGTGGACACCGCGCACGGCCACAGC
>CAIWRE010000111.1 GCA_903914985.1 uncultured beta proteobacterium
CCGTCGCGGGCGTCGGGCAGGGCGCGCCCCACAATGACGCTCATCGCGTAGTCCAGGTAGCTGCGCCGCATCTCCTCTTCAAGGCTGATGGGCAGAGTTTCTTTGGCGAACTGTGTCATGGGTGTTTTTACTTATATACGAACGATGTCTAACCCCTCATTCTACGACCCGATGGTTGGTGCAACGTGCGCGCCCCGCATCCCTGGTCCGACGTCAAGTTGTCACCTTATTGCAACGGGTGTAAGAATTAAGGGACACGCCTGTGGCACAATCGACCGACCGCTCTGCGTTGCCTGGAGCAGCAAGCGCCTCATACCTTGTCCGCAGCCTGGCTGCATTTGATTCCGAAAAGGAAATAGCATGATTAAGTTGAATAAAGTTGCAGCCGTTGTCGCAATTGCTGCCTTTGCCTCCCTGGCGGGCGCACAAGAAGTTCATAACTGGCGCAACGCGACCGGCGACGTGTGGAAAAACGCGACTGGCCAATGCTGGCGCGATGCCACTTGGACGCCGGCCACCGCTGCTGCTGGTTGCGATGGCGCTGTTGCAGGATCGGCACCGGTCGCAGCGGCCTCCGCAGCTGCTCCCGCGCCGGCTGCCGCCCCAGCTCCAGCAGCCGCACCGGCACCCGCCGCACCTGCTCCTGCAGCACCTAAAGCTGCCGCTGCTCCTGTAGCAACCAAAGTGACATACGCAGCCGACGCATTCTTTGACTTTGACAAGAGCGTTCTCAAGCCTGAAGGCAAAGCGAAGCTGGATGATTTGGCTGGCAAGCTCAAAGGCATCAGCCTCGAAGTCATTATTGCCGTAGGCCACACCGACTCGGTGGGCGCTGACGGTTACAACCAGAAGCTGTCTGTGGCACGTTCGGAAACCGTCAAAGCCTACTTGGTATCCAAAGGCGTTGAAAAGAACCGCATCTACACCGAAGGCAAGGGCGAGACCAGCCCTGTAGCTGACAACAAAACCACCGAAGGCCGTGCTAAAAACCGCCGCGTTGAGGTGGAAGTGATTGGTACCCGTACCAACTAAACCATCCAGGCCCTCGGGCTTGTTCGCAAAAAGACCCGCTTCTGCGGGTCTTTTTCGTTACAGGCTAGCCATGGGGTAAACCCTTGATAATCACCACATGAACGCCCCACAAAGTATCAACGCTGACCCGGCCGAATTGGCCAAGTTTTCCGAGCTTGCCCACCGTTGGTGGGACAAAGACAGCGAGTTCCGCCCGTTGCACCAAATCAATCCATTGCGCTTGGAATGGATCAACGCCTTGTGCCCGGTTCAGGGTTTGGCTGCCCTGGACGTAGGTTGCGGTGGGGGCATCCTGGCCGACTCCATGGCGCGACGCGGCGCCCAAGTGCTCGGTATCGATCTGTCCTCCAAGGCCTTGCGCGTGGCGCAATTGCACGCAATGGAAGCCGAAACCACGGGCGTACGCTACCGCGAGGTGAGTGCCGAGGCACTCGCCGCAGAGGCGCCGGGTAGTTTTGATGTCGTCACTTGTATGGAAATGCTCGAGCACGTTCCTGATCCAGCGTCGGTGGTGCAGGCCTGTGCGACGCTGGTTAAACCCGGAGGGTGGGTGTTTTTCTCTACCCTCAACCGCAGTCCCTGGTCGTTCTTGGCGGCCATCGTCGGCGCGGAGTATGTGCTCAATTTACTGCCGCGCGGCACGCATGAATACGCCAAGATGATCCGCCCCAGCGAGCTGGCCGCGTTTTGCCGCCAGGCGGGGTTGGATGTGCTGCACACCCGTGGCATGGACTACAACCCCTTGACGCAACGCTACGCCATGGTGCAAAGCACGGCGGTGAACTACCTTTTCGCTACCCAAAGAGTCGCCTGAGCCTGCCATGACCATGTTCACCAATGTTGCGGCCGTCCTGTTTGACCTGGACGGCACACTCATCGACAGCGCCCCCGATTTAGGCGGCGCAGCTGATCAAATGCGTGTGAAGCGCGGGCTGCCCTCTCTACCGCTGGATGCCTACAGGCCGATGTGTGGCGCAGGAGCCCGGGGCATGCTGGAAGTTGCGTTCGGCATCGCGCCGGACCATGCGGATTTTGAGGCAATGCGCGAAGAGTTTTTTGTCAACTACGAGCTGCGCATGACGCAGAGCACCTATGCATTTGATGGCGTCCTGGAACTGATCGGCGCCTTGCAGGCGCGTGGCTTGGCTTGGGGTGTGGTGACCAACAAATCCATGCGCTTTACCGACCCGCTCACTGCCGCCATGCCTCTGTTTGCTACGGCTGGCGCCATCGTGAGTGGCGACACCACGCCACACGCCAAGCCGCACCCCGCGCCGCTGCTGGAAGCGGCTCAGCGGCTGGGCTTAGCGCCCGAAGTGTGCTTGTATGTGGGTGACGACGAGCGCGACATCGTCGCCGGTCACGCCGCCGGCATGCGCACCGTGGCCGCCACCTATGGTTACCTGGGCAGCGAGGCCGATGTTGCCGCTTGGAAAGCCCATGCCCAGATTAATTCTCCACTCGCGCTCTTGCAATTGCTGGCAAGCGCCTAAAATACGAGGCTTGGGGCTGCACTGGTTTCGACGTGGGTACGGAATCGCTGTGGTGCATGTCGAGCTGAATGCGCTCGTAAAACAGATTCAAAAAAACTAACTGCAAACGACGAACGTTTCGCACTCGCTGCTTAATAACCAGTGAG
>CAIWRE010000112.1 GCA_903914985.1 uncultured beta proteobacterium
AGCCGGGGCGAAACGCGCCTTCGAGGACGTCGGTCAGCGCCGCTGGCGGAGTGACACGAAAGGTCTGCGGCTCGGGGTAGAACTCCTGCTCGGTGGGCGCGAACACCACATCGCAGCCAGCGGCTTCGAGTTGCGCGCAATCGGCAGCCAGGGTGCGCGGGTAGGTGTCAAAGTCGTCTTGCGGGCCGAAGTGCAGCCGGTTCACAAAAAGTGTGGCCACTGTCACATCGCCCAAGGGCTTGGCCTGGCGCACCAAGGCCAGGTGGCCTTCGTGCAAATTGCCCATGGTGGGCACCACGGCAGGGCGGCGGTAGGGCGTGAGTGCTTCTGCCAGCGCGGGCAGGGTGTGAACAATGTGCATCAATGGCGAAGCAGTAAAGAGAATTAAGCGCTTGAATTACCAGGCATGCACGTCATTGACCGGGAAGCTGCCGTCTTTGACAGCCGCGACATAAGCCTCCATGGCGCTGCGAATCGAGGGGGAGTCTGCCATAAAGTTACGCACAAACTTGGGCATCTTGCCCAGGTTCATGCCCAGCATGTCGTGCAGCACCAGCACTTGGCCGGCCGTGTCCTTGCCCGCGCCTATGCCAATCGTGGCGCAGCGCGTGAGGGAGCGGGTGAGCTCGGCCGAGAGTTGCGCGGGCACCATCTCCAGCACCAACATCGAGGCGCCGGCGTCTTGCAGTGCATGCGCTTCTTGCGTGAGCAGTTCGGCACTCTCCAGCGACTTGCCTTGCACGCGGTAGCCGCCCAATGCGTGCACGGTTTGGGGGGTGAGGCCCAAGTGGGCGCATACCGGAATACCGCGCTCTACCAGGAAGCGCACCACGTCGGTGGTCCAGCCGCCGCCCTCGAGCTTGATCATGTGGGCACCGGCTTGCATGAGCACCGCCGCACTGCGAAACGCTTGCTCTTTGGATTCCTGGTAGGTGCCAAAAGGCAGGTCAGCGACCACCCAAGCCGTGCCCTGGGCGCGGCGGATACCGCGCGCCACGCTCTCGGTGTGGTAGCGCATATCGTCCAGCGTTACACCAACCGTGCTGTGCAGGCCCTGGCACACCATGCCTAGTGAGTCACCCACCAGCACGCACTCCACGCCTGCGGCGTCGGCCACGGCAGCAAAGGTGGCGTCATAGGCGGTGAGCATGGTGATTTTTTCGCCGCGTGCGTGCATCTCTAAGAGGCGCGGCAGGCTGATCGGGCGGCGCGTGGCCATGGGGGAGGCCGGTGGCAAGGTGCCGTAGGGCGTGCCCCCGACTTGGCCAGCGGCGTGAAGATCAGGACTTGCAGGTGTGGCCATGGGAGAACTCCTCGGGTGCAAAAAAGCGCCGGTGAATGCTGTGTTAGCTGGCGGTGTACGACAGGCGCACGTAAATGGGGGCAAAGGCCTCGGCCTGGGTGATTTCCACCAGAGTTTCCTTGGCCAATTCCAGCAGCGCAATAAAGGTCACGACCAGCACGCCCATGCTGCTGCCGGATTCAAACAGGTCTTCAAAACCGACAAAGCGCCGGCCCTGCAATTTCTTGAGCACCATGCTCATGTGCTCACGGACCGAGAGCTCTTCGCGGCTGATTTTGTGGTGCTGTACCAGGCGGGCACGCTGCAATATGGCGGCCCAGGCTTCGCGCAAGTCAACCACATGGACCTCCGGAAAGCGGGGTTGCAGGCTTTGTTCGATGTAGACGGCGGCCTGCAAAAAGTCGCGGCCGAATTGTGGCACCGCATTCAGGCGCGCGGCGCCTAGCTTGATTTGCTCGTATTCCAGCAGACGGCGCACCAGTTCGGCACGCGGGTCTTCGGCTTCTTCGCCCTCTGCAACCTTCTTGGGTGGCAGCAGCATGCGCGACTTGATTTCAATCAGCATCGCCGCCATCAGCAAATATTCGGCTGCCAATTCCAGGTTGCGTTTGCGAATCTGGTCCACATAGACCAAGTACTGCTTGGTCACGCTGAGCATCGGAATGTCCAGGATATTGAAGTTTTGCTTGCGGATCAGGTAGAGCAAAAAGTCCAGAGGCCCTTCAAACGCCTCCAGGAACACCTCCAACGCATCCGGCGGGATGTAGAGGTCGTGCGGCATGGCAAACAGAGGCTCGCCATACAAACGGGCGACCGCCACGTGGTCGACCACGGGCGGCGTCATGGACAGCTCAGCGGCCGGAGCCTCGGGGAGGAGCGAATGCTGCATCGAAGGCCGCAGAACGACAGGGTTCAGTGGTCCGAATGGGTTTGGTACACGTAGGCGCCCTGAGGCACTTTGGCGCTCTTGAACTCCTGCTGCTCGCTGCGGTCCAGGTTTTTGTCCCACAGCAAGGCGCGGCCTGCGCGCTGCTGCGCTTCGAGCTGGGGCTTGGCAGCCTTGAGTTGGTCAATGAACTGCGTGGCTTCAGAGTGGTAATCGGGACGGCGGAAAATTGACATGGTGGATCCTTGTTGCGCCGGATTTTACCGGTAGCGCCCAAGGTCACAAGCGGCGGGCCTGCGGGGCGCGGTGCCTGCCGCTATGCTACGCGCCCTATGACGCAATTTGACTTTTCTCCCCAGGCCATTGCAGCGCTTGCCCACGCGGATGTGCAACGGGCTTTGTCCGAGGATGTGGGCAGCGGCGACCTGACCGCAGGTTTGATCGACCCCGGCCGCCGCGCCCGGGCCTGGGTGTTGGTGCGGGAGTCTGCGGTGCTGTGTGGCAGCGCTTGGGCCAGTGCTGCTGTGACCGCGCTCGATCCCACCGCCACCATCACCTGGAAGCTTGCCGAAGGTGCGCAGGCCCAGGCCGACCAAGTGGTGCTTCAGATCGAAGGCCAGGCCCAAGCCTTGCTGACCGCTGAGCGCACCGCGCTGAACTTTTTGCAGTTGCTCAGCGCCGTGGCCACCCACACCGCCACTTTTGTGAAGGCCATCCACGA